>SLEY01000182.1 GCA_007124535.1 Planctomycetaceae bacterium | reverse complement strand
GACTGGTCCACCTTCTGGTTCCGCATGCCCGACCGGCTGGGTCGCCAGTTGGCCAGCAAGGGCTCGATCGCGGTCGACGGGGTCAGTTTGACCCTGGTCGACGTCCAGGACGATCGTTTCAGCGTGGCGCTGATTCCCCACACCCTGTCCATCACCACGCTGGGGGCGTTGAAGAAGGGAGATCCGGTCAATCTGGAAACCGACATCCTGGCCAAGTACGTCGAGCGTCAGCTGGCCGGTCACACCGGGAATGTCCCCCTGGATGACTAAGATAGCCCAGCCGCCAAGGAGGTCATGGGCGGGAGGTCAATCGACACTCGCGCCACCCGCCCCCGCGCCATGCATGCTTGCCGAGGACGCTGACCGAAAAACGGCGCGTCAATTTGAATTCGCGGCACGAGGTTCGGGCCACGGGCCCAGCTCGGCTTGCTGCCAAATCGCTCGCAAAGTGTCCCGCGCCGACGGCTCGGTCTGCTGGTACAGCTGATGGAAACTCCTGACCGTTATCTCTGCAGCATGCGGATCGCTCTGTTGAAACACGGCCAGCGCCCGCAGGAACCACTGCCCCGCCTCCCGATACCTCGCCTGCACTGCTGCAAGGACCCCCAACTGGTGGCACGTGCTCGCTGCGTCGTGTTCGTTGCCCTGCTTCTCCGAAATCGCCAGCGATTTGCGATACCAGGCCTCGGCGGCCGAAAAATCGCGTTGCTCTTGGGCAATCCTACCCAACTGATAGAAGGCATCCGCCTCCGTGAGGGGGTCGTTTGTTTGCCGGGAATGCTCCGGTAAACAGTTCGCCATGTCTTTCGCGACCGGCAGCTCGAACCGGACCAAGTGATAGCGACAAGCCATGCTCCACCAGAGGGGACGATCCGCATGGGGAATCAGTTGCTGGTCGATGCGGTCGTAAATCCGCTGGGCGTGCTGCAGGTCGTTCAGCGAAAGGGCGGCTTGGAACATGGGCAGGTAGTAGCGGCGGATCAGGCCGGCCGGGCCAAGGCTGCCCGCCGCCAGCGCTTCCCTGAACGCGGGTTCCAGTTCCGTCAGCCGCTGGCGGGCCACGGTTGGTGTCAGTTGCCATTCGGCCCCGACCTCGTGATGCGGAGCCAGGGGCGCGAAGCCGGCCGGCTCGCGCTGCCCCCGGAAATGAAACCGCAAGGGGATCCAGTCGGCCAGATGATCCGCGACCGTGTTCAACAGCCGGTAATTCGCGGGCAGCAGCAACAAGATGGTGTGGGCAGCCAGGGCGTCCCAGGATTCGCGCAGGAAATTCATGCCGCGCCAGAATTCGACCGGGTCGCGATCGGCGGCGCCCGAGCGATCCAGCAGGAACAGCAGTCCCTGCTCGGGCGGCCAGCCCTCGGTGGCGGCCCGTGCCCGGTCGTACAAATCCTGGGACCGCACTTCCCGCGTATCGAATTCCAGCACCGCCACCGGGCGATCCGACGCGAGGGGCCGCAGGCCAGCGATCAAATCGTGCCCGCGAGCCACGGTGTCGATCTCCACCGCCGTGATCGCAGCCACCGGATGCCGCACCGCGGTTCGTAAACGTTCCAGCTGCCGGAAAGCTTCACTCATCCAAACGTCCCAGTTGGCGGAGATTGTCCTGGACGACCGGATGCACGCCTAACCAACCCTCGCCATTGTACTCGACCAATGCGCAGGAGCGCAACAGGATCTGGTTCGTGGCATCCGCCACACAGGGAAGAGGCCGTCCCGACCGCTGGTTGCGGGCACATTCGGCCAGCCGGGCATAGAGATCATCGACGCTTCGCGGGCAATCGGAAATCTGAGCCGCATCGTGGGGCAAGCTGATTTGACTCCAAAACTCCTTGGCCAACTGCTGCAGTCCGTAGCGAATATGGTCCACCGTCAACGGCGGCTGAGCCTCGGAGATCGTCGCCGCCACATCCAGTACTTGAAACACATGCTGCAACACCCCCCCGGTCTTCTCGACCAGCAGGTCCAACGCGTCGTCCCGGATCAAGGATTCGTCAACGCGTTCCCAGACAATCCGTTTGACGATGTCGAAGCCCGGGGTCGGGGCGTCTCTGCCGGGTTGATTCACTTTGATCATCGGCAGGGCAAAGACCTCTTCGAAATGGGGTCGGAACTGGCCCACATCGGGTGAATGGAACAGGAAGACCGGCACGGTGTAGATGATGTTCGTGGTGACGCCGGCCAGCAGTGCGGCATTTTCGACGAACATGGGCCGGGCGCGAGCCAAGTCCAGTTTGTCCAGATCTTCGACGATCACCAGCAGACGTTGGCCGTCCGGCAAATGATCCCCAACGGCCCGGATGACGGCATTGGTTTGGGCCACCAGGCGGCCGGCCGCTTTCGCAACTGAGCCACCGTGGTCGTGTTGCTGTGGGCATTGTAACGGATCTCGCCTTTGAACTGGCCGAACAGACTCAGCAGGGAGCCCAGCACGGCCGAGACACCCGCTCCGGCCTGAGCTTGGACACCTGCCGTGGTGTCATGGCCCGATTGTTTCGTTTCGGTGACCTCCGCGAAATAGTCGCGAACCCCGGCGAGTGCCCGTTCGTTCACCCGGATCCGGGCTTCCCGCGCCGCCTGCAAGACACGTTCGCAGATCAGCAGCAAGAGGTCCTCGGCGCACGCGGCGAACATGTTCATGTGTTTTTCGGCGGAAAACTGCACCGTCAGGAACCGGTCTTC
>SLEY01000247.1 GCA_007124535.1 Planctomycetaceae bacterium | reverse complement strand
AGGGCCGCTCGACACGAACCGCATTACGAATGCGGGTCAACATATCGGCGATCGGGTCGGTCATCATGGTCGTTGGGTTCTCCCTTTACCAGCTCGACTTTCGAACGCCAGGAATCAGTCCCTGGTCCGCCAGTTTTCGGAAACAGATCCGGCAGATGCCGAACTTGCGATACACGCCGCGGGGGCGGCCGCAGAGTTTGCAGCGCCGCACGAGGCGGGTGGAAAATTTGGGCTCCCGACGAGCCATGGCGATTTTGGATTTGCTGGCCACTGACTTCTACCTGTTAGGAAGGGTTTGCTCCAATGCTTCGTTCGCAGCGCCCCGCGACTCGGGCTCGTCCGGAGCCCAGCCGCCTCAGGCCGCCGCACTCTCCTCCCGCTTGAAGGGCATCCCGAGCCGGCTGAGCAACTCGAACGATTCCCGGTCGCTGGAGGTGGTGGTCACCAGGGTGATGTTCATCCCTTGCGGGCGCGTGTATTTGTCGGGGTTCAGTTCCGGAAACACCAACTGCTCGGACAAGCCCAGGCTGTAGTTGCCCTGGCCGTCGAAGGCATGCTGGTTGATGCCGCGGAAATCCCGGACACGGGGCAACACGATGGCCACCAGCCGATCCAGGAACTCCCACATCCGAGCCCGCCGCAACGTGACTTTGCAGCCGATGGGCATGCCTTCCCGCAAGCGGAAGGCGGCCACGGACTTGCGGGCCAACGTGATGATGGGCTTCTGCCCGGTGATCTCGCGCAACGCCGCCACGGCCGTCTCCAGATGCTTTTTTTCCTGGATGGCGGTACCGACGCCCATGCTGACGACGATCTTCTCCAGCCGGGGCAGAGCCAGCCGGTTGTCCCGGCCCAGCAGCTCGTGCAAGGCCGGTCGGACTTCTTGTTGATATTTTTCTTGCAAACGGGGGGTCATGATGACGAACGGCTTTCCCAAATGCGAAAAAAGGCTAGTTCTTGGCGTAAGCGGCACGCGGCGGACTGATGGCGCCGAGCGAGGCGCCACTGCATTTGGCGTAGCGCTCCTTGGTGCCGTCCGCCAAGTACCGGATCCCCACACGCGTCGGCCGGTTGGTCTGCGGGCAGATGACCATCAGATTCGAGGCGGGCACGGGCATCTCTTTGGACAACCGGCCTCCCTGCGGATTGCGCTGGCTGCGACGCATATGTTTGTACACCCGGTTCACGCCTTCCACCACCACGCGATCCGCGCGCTTGTCGATGGACAGCACCCGCCCGCGGACGCCCTCATCGTCGCCGGTGATCACCAGGACCATGTCGTTAACTCGGATACGCATCACAGCACCTCACTGGCCAGGCTGACGATTTTCATGAAGTTCCGTTCGCGGAGTTCGCGGGCGACGGCGCCGAAAATGCGGGTGCCCCGGGGGTTCTTGTCCGCGTCGATGATCACCACCGCATTGCTGTCAAAGCGGATGTAGCTGCCATCGGCTCGCCGAGTCGGTTGGCGGCATCGGACGATGACGGCCCGCACGACGGACTTCTTCTTGATGTCACTGCCGGGCGCCACGTTCTTGACGCTGCAAACGATGATATCGCCCAGTCCGGCGAATCGGCGGCGGGTACCACCCAACACCTTGATGCACTGCACCTGCCGGGCGCCCGTATTGTCCGCCACGGCCAGGCGTGTCTCTTGCTGTATCATGGCAGACGCTCCTTATTCCTTGCCGGCCGCCTCGCCCGCTTGCTGGGCCGCCCGCAAGGCGGCCAAATCGACCTCCTGCGAACGCTCCAACACCCGGACCAGTTCCCAGCGTTTCGTCTTGGAACGCGGCCGCGATTCGATGATTTCGACTTTATCCCCCCGGCCCGAGGCATCGGCTTCGTCGTGGACGTAGCAGATGGTCCGGTGGCGAACGAATTTTCCATACATCGGATGCTTGACCAGCCGCGCGATTTCGACAACTCGCGTCTTGGCCATCCGATCGCTTTTCACTACACCAACAGCGACTCTTTTGGGCATGTCCGGTCAGCTCTTCTGTGCGTTGAGTTCACGTTGTTTCAGCACGGTCTTGATCTGGGCGATCAGCCGGCGGTTGCGCCGCAGTTCGCTGGGCGCGTCCAGCCGTTCCGTCTGGGCCTGGATCCGCAGGCGGAACAGGTTCTCGCAGGTCTCCTTGAGCGTCAATTCCAATTGCTCGTCGCTCATATCTCGCAACTCGGCCATTTTCATGGGTGGATCTCCTCCTGCTCAGGCCGGGCGGCGTTTGACGAACCGCACGGGCAACGGCATCTTGTGGGCCAGGCGAGCGAAACACACCCGCGCCTGAGCCTCCGTGACCCCGCTCAACTCGTAAAGGATCGTTCCGGGTTTCACCACCGCCGCCCAGAAATCCGGCTCTCCCTTGCCCTTGCCCATCCGGGTCTCCAGGGGGGTCGAAGTCACAGATTTATGGGGGAAAATGCGGATGTACAGCCGCCCCTCGCCGCGGACGTATTGCTGCGCCGCAATCCGCCCCGCCTCGATGGTTTGCGCCTTGATCCATCCCCCCTGCAGCGCCTGGAGCCCGAAGTCGCCGAACACCACGCGGTTGCCCCGGGTGGCGTTACCTTTTATACGTCTTCTTTGGCTTTTTCGGTGCTTGACCCGCTTCGGCATCAGCGCCATCGGCCGCGTCTCCTTCAAACATTCCTTGGTTAATCCAAACCTGGACCCCGATATGGCCT
>SLEY01000290.1 GCA_007124535.1 Planctomycetaceae bacterium | reverse complement strand
GAACTACGAACTACGAACTACGAACTACGAACTACGAACTACGAAATCCCCTCCGTCGAGTATAGCAAAACCCCACCCTGGGATGCCTCTCCCCTTATATCTCCTATACCGCTCCTGGACGTCGAGTAGCCGGTCGGCCCGCCTTTCGATATACTGCTAACGTCGATATGAAAATCCTTCTTTACCCCCCCAAACAGGAAGCAGACGATAACGATGCCGCCGAGCGCAGGTCCACCACGCACGCTGTTCCAGAAAATCTGGGATGACCATGTAGTCCATGAAAGAGAGGGAGGGCAGGTGATTCTGTACATCGACCTGCAGCTGGTTCATGAAGTGACCAGTCCCCAGGCTTTCGAGGGATTGCGCATGGCGAATCGGCGAGTACGTCGTCCCGAACGGACGGTGGCCACGCCGGACCACAATGTCCCGACCACCGATCGGTCGCTGCCGTTCGCCGATCCGATTTCGCGTCAACAGGTGGAGAAGCTCCGGGAGAACTGTAACGAGTTCGGGATCCGTTTATACGATATCCAGGATCCTCGGCAGGGGATTGTGCATGTCATCGGTCCGGAGCTTGGTTTCACGCAACCGGGGATGACGATTGTCTGCGGGGACAGTCACACGGCGACGCATGGTGCTTTCGGCGCGTTGGCGTTCGGGATTGGCACCAGCGAGGTGGAGCATGTCTTGGCGACGCAGACGTTGTTGCAGCATAAGCCGCGGACGCTGGAACTGCGAGTGGACGGCGCCCTGGCCCCCGGGGTGACCGCCAAGGACTTGGTGTTGTATTTGATCGGGCAGATCACGACTTCGGGTGGTGCGGGCCAGGTAATCGAGTACACGGGCCAGGTGATTCGCGGGTTGAGCATGGAAGAGCGGATGACGGTCTGCAACATGTCGATCGAAGCCGGAGCGCGTGCGGGGATGATTGCGCCGGACGAGACGACGTTTGATTACTTGCGGGGTCGCGAGTTTGTGCCGCAGGATTTCGAGCGGGCGGTGGCGTGTTGGAAACAATTGCCCAGCGACGAGGGGGCGTGTTACGACCAATCGCGGAGTTTTGCGGGTTCCGACATCCGGCCGCAGGTGACTTGGGGGACCACGCCGGGTCAGGTGGTTTCGGTGGACGCATGCGTGCCGCGGGCTGCCGATTTTGCGGACGCGACCGAGGCCAAGTCGGCGGCCCGGGCGTTGGAGTACATGGGTCTGCAGGGGGGCGAGCGGATGGAGGATTTGGCGATCGACGTCGTATTCATCGGTTCCTGCACGAATGGTCGGATCGAGGATCTGCGGGCGGCTGCCGCGGTGGCTCGCGGTTATCAGGTCAGCGACCGTGTGCGGGCGATGGTGGTGCCGGGCAGCGGCTTAGTGAAGCGGCAGGCGGAGGAGGAGGGGTTGGATCGCGTGTTCCGCGAGGCCGGTTTCGAGTGGCGCGAGGCGGGCTGTAGCATGTGTCTGGCGATGAACCCGGACAAACTGGCCCCGGGCGAGCGCTGTGCGGCGACCAGCAACCGCAACTTCGAAGGCCGTCAGGGCAAGGGCGGTCGGACCCATCTGGTGTCGCCGTCGCTGGCCGCCGCGGCGGCGATCCGGGGACGTTTCGTCGATATCCGCCAATGGGACTACCGGAGTTAGCGCCCGATCGATTTCCAGGCATTTTTACCTAACCTACCTGCCCGGTTTCGGCCGGGCCGCCCCACCGAGGACCAGAACGAACATGCAACCTTTCACCACGCACCGCGGACGGGTCGCCGTCATGGATCGTGCCGATGTGGACACGGACCAGATCATTCCCAAGCAGTTCCTCAAGCGGATCGAGCGATCCGGATACGAGGAATTCCTGTTCTTCGACTGGCGATATCGCGAGGATGGCAGCCCGAATCCGGATTTCGAGTTGAATCGGCCGGAGGTGCAGGGGGCTTCGATCCTGGTGGCCCGCCGGAATTTCGGTTGCGGTTCCAGTCGCGAGCATGCGGTTTGGGCTCTGGAGAATTACGGGTTCCGCGCGATCCTGGCGCCCAGCTTTGCCGATATCTTCTACAACAACTGCTTCAAGAACGGCGTGCTGCCTTTGCCGTTGGACGAGTCGGTGATTCAACAGTTATTCGACAACTTTGCCAAGCACCCCGGTTACGAACTGACCGTCGATCTGCAGCAGTGCCGGGTGCGGGACGAATTTGGTCTGGATTTGGCATTCACGGTGGACGAGACCCGCCGCCACTGCCTGCTGAACGGACTGGACGACATTGCGATGACGCTGCAGCACGAGGACAAGATCGCGGCCTACGAAGCGGCTCGCGAAGCCCGGTTATCCGCCTGACAGCAACGGCCAGCATTACCAAAACGGTTCCCAATGCCTTGAACATCGCCATGTCTGCTCTTGAAGGCGTCTTCGGCCAGATAGCCCCGGATCGGCATGCTGGTCAACGCCACCGATACGCAGGTCAACGGTGGACAGTGTGGCGTTGGCGCGGTACGCTACGGGTTGTCGGGGCAGCCGATCTCCCTCATGACGAGCCCCGCAACGTGTTCGGCGGCAGGATCGGGGAGGGACGACGCGTGGTCTTCTTTCGCCACCTGGACATGCCGGCCCGCAAGACCCGGGTGCGTGAACTGACAAAGAACGAGAACCTCGAACGGATGAGCATCCTATGATCCTTCGACCCGCAATCGCCGTTTGCCTCTTGGCTGT
>SLEY01000563.1 GCA_007124535.1 Planctomycetaceae bacterium | reverse complement strand
GCGGATCTCGACGTCCCCGTGGACGCTATGGCGGAACAAGTACAGGGCGTCCATACAGGCTCCTCTGACAAAACCACAACGAGCAATCTCTTCTGGACGCCGGTGCACCAGCCGGAGGCGCAAGATCCCGGAACTGGCTGCTACCGCGCAAGTGCGCATCTTCCGCTGAATCTGGCGCAAAGGCCGTGCTCCAACGTCGTCTTTGGGCTCTACGGTTTCGGTTGTCTGGCAAGGTGGGCGTTGGCTCGGATCCTCTGGAACGGCGCCTCCAGGGATTGGTGGATGTGCGTGGGAAGATCGTCCGTGTCTCTAGGATTCATCCATAACAGTTCGACGCGCCCCACAAGCGACTCCAGGGCCTCTGCGGTCGGGTCGTCGATTGGCTGGTTGAAGTCGAGGCCATGCAGTTTCAACCACCGGATCCGCGGCCAAGTCGCAACCGTTTGGAACGCGGCGGATGTGACGTGCGCATTGGTTAGCTCGAGGTAGAGCAAGTTCTCCATCCCCTCGATATGCTTCAGATCATCATCGTCGATGTCCAGTTGTACAAGGCGCAGAAACCGAAGGGCCCGGAGGGACCCGATCCCTTGCATGCTTTCCGCGGAAATCGGTATCCGCGGCGCGGCGCCATGGATAGAGTCGCTCCACACCTCCAGCTTGGTCAAATGGGGGCAGTAGTGCAGGACGCTCAGAGCGTCGTCCAAGGGAACAGTCGTCCAAATGCGCAACTCCCTCACTTCCGGGAAATACTTCAGCGAGTCCAGCGCCGCGGCGTCCCTGATTTGCACGACCTCAATAAGACGCGCCTTGTCCCGCCACGGATTGAACTGGTGGCCGGACCCATACTTGGTATAAAACGACACTTCTGCCGGTCTGGACGGGGGGCGGGTCATGCTCGAATGGGCCCGCCACCTCGCGTGTCCCCATCCTGGGTCACCCAGGCCCATCTCCCAAGGCCAGATGATCTCTTCGTACGCGAGCGGGTCGTCCGGTCCCGGGATGCGCACGAGCCGAACATGGCGATCATACAAAGGTTCCACTGAAGGCTGATCATTTTCAGCGGCCTTTCGGACATCTTCAGCATTCCTCGGGACATTGCACCCAAGGACGAAAACAAATGCAACGGCATATGGCAACACGACGCGCCTCATAGCCTATTCTCCTTGTGATCACGCGGGAGACGATTCCACAGCTGCGGCCATCTGCTGCGGTCTGTGCGGGCCGGTATCGAATGGGATTGTCGCACAAAGCACGAACGCTCCTATTCGCCAGGGGGAATGGCCGTTACCGTTGCGCCGGTGAAGCGAACACCCGAAGCCCAATGGCTCTGCAATTCTACCCTATTGCCGCCTCCATCAAGCCCTTCATAGTAGTAGGTGGTGTCGCCACACGTTACTTTGATGTTCAAGTTTCCGCCAACGCGGTAGACGTCGATCGTGATCTCGCCCGGCTTTGCCACCAAGTCGGCTTTAGAGTTGAAGACAACCTCCGTTCCGCCCTCGCTCTCCCAATTGTTGACATACGCATTATCCACATTGTAGACGATGCCAGTGATCAAAGCAGACACCTCTTCCGCTACCCAAGTGCTAACATCGGGAACTTGCCCCTGGGCATTGGCGAGGCTCACCCAACTCCCATTCGGATCGATCGTGAAGCCAATTGGCTTATCATCTTGATCCAACACGGGAGTGCCCATGACGGCCTTGATCAGCGTGTCCTGGCCGTTGATCGTGACGGTTGTGCCGTCGTCAAAGGCGGCGTTCAGCGACGCGGTGTCGAAGATTTGGATCTCACGGACTGTATCGACAAACACGCCGCTGTTGGCAAAGAACCCCGGCTTGATCAAATGCCCAGCAGGCCGATCGATGTCCACGTAGTGGCTTTGGCTGTGTTCGGGGGAACCATCTTCGTAGGAGAAATGGACGACCACCCGATAGGAGTCAGCGGTCGCTCCGTCCTCCAGACCGAGAGCTTTGTCGATGTCGATGAACGCCCTTTGGACCGTATTCCGCCCTTTCCATACGCCCGAATCCTCGGGCACCTCCACCGGATACCCGGTCCGAATCTCGCCGATCTCCGCTTCTGGTTGGATGAGTTCCTCCAGCGACTTCTCGATGTACCAGCCCTCCGGCAATTCGAACCCGTTCCAGTCGCTGGTCGCCTTCGACCGCCAAGCGTCTCCGGTTTCATTGCTCGGCCAGACGATCTTCTCCACGCTGAACTTCGCGGCATCTGTGTCGAGCATTTGTCCGTCGGGGCCTGGAGCGTGTAGCGTCCAGTTTACCGCCGCGGCACTGATGTCGATCCCCTCCACGAATACCTCCAGCGGGAAGAGTGTCGCCGGGTCGCAGTTCTCGCCGATGGTCCACGTGTGGGTCCGCGTTCCCGCACCAGGCACGGCCCCCTTCGTGCTCAACGGGGTACGCAGCTGATCGGCCCAGATCCGCACGTGCGCGGGGTAGTGGAGAACCAGCTCATATCCCGCCAGACCCTCGTAGTTCGTCAGCCCCATGTCCAATGCCGCCATCACCAAGTCCTTGTCTGGGGCTTCGTAAACCGCCCAGGTGTCTCCCTCCATTTCGTCTTTGTCGGGGATGCCGTTCTTGTTGCTGTCGTTCCAGTTGATGAAGAGCCGCTTGCCCAGATGATCCGGGTGGTTCTCCATCTCCTCTTCCGCGTCCGAGCGGTCGAGCGTT
>SLEY01000460.1 GCA_007124535.1 Planctomycetaceae bacterium | reverse complement strand
CGTTGGAACGTGCTGGAGGAACTGGGCCGTCTGGAACCGGGAACCTGGAACCGGCTGGTGGTACAGGGCCAGCGGTGGGGTTCGGGAGTCGAGGGCACGGCCGTTTATTCGATTCGGGTGAGGGACGCCCGGGGTCGGTCGCGCGAGGTGACGGGTCTGCGTTATTATCAAGGCGATCCCGCAGCGCCGGACATCGGCGGGGCTCGCAGCTTCTCTCTGAATGATGCCTATGGTGACAACCCCGGTTTTGACGTGGACGGGGTGCTGGTGAGTGCCACCGGCCGGGCGGGTGTCTGGGCCCCTCGAGATCCGGTGGCTTACAGCGGTATCTACCCGCATCTGGCGGTGGCCAACAACACGACCAGTGAAAGCGGGATTGGGGCCGTGATGGACTGGGCCGGAAAGCTGTGGTACATGACCTACCCCGCGCACTTCACCGCCGGCAGCCCCGACAATCTGTATTCGGTCCGGCCGGATCTGGCTCAGCGTGTGCATCCTCGATATCCGGGCAGCACCAATGCGAACCGCTATGTCGACCCGTCTCGCCAGCGGATGTTCATTGGCTCGGCGATTGTGGATGCCCAGGGCGTCGTGCGGCCTCTTCCGGTAGCCCGCGAGGGGGGTCTTCGCGGCCGCTTGACCGGAACCGGTCCTCACCTGTCCGATCCGAACAAGGTCTACTACATGACGATGGAGGAGGGGCTGTACGAGGTTGATCTTGAGGATATCGATGCCCCGGTCATCACCACCTTGCGCGAAGACGGCAATCATGGGGGGAGCCGGAATCTGCCGGGGGCGCACGGCAAAGGCTTTTATGTCGCCCAGGGGCACGTGTTCTACTCGAACAACGGCGCCGGCGGATGCCTGGTCGAATGGGACGGCACGGGCGACCCGGCCGAGGCCGACTCGTGGACCCTTGTCGACCGGAACAAGTATAACGAGATCACCACACGCCGCGGTGTGGCCGGCAACGACCCCCACGCCGACGATCCGGTTTGGGCCGTCGGCTGGGACCACCGCTCAGTGCTGCTGAACGTGCGCGACGCCGCCACGGGCCGCTGGACCCGGTACCGCCTGCCGAAGGGCAGCTATACCCACGACCATGAGCCGGGTTATTACGTCGAATGGCCGCGCATCCGCGACGTCGGCCTGTCGGGCGGCGATTTCGCCATGAACGAGCATGGGCTGCTGTACCGCTTTCCCGAGGATTTCAGTACCGCGAACACGGGCGGCATCGTGCCCGTGTCCACCTTTCACAAGATGATCGTCGACTACGTCGAGTGGAACGACCGGATCGTCCTGGCCTGCAACGATGTTTCGCCGTTCGACAACCCGCTGCACGGATGGAGCCATTCGAATTTACTGTTTCTGGAACCGGACCAATTCACCCAATATGGCGGTCTCCCGATGGGGTTCGGTGGCCCGTGGGTTCGCGATGCGGTTCCGGCGGGAGAGGTCTCCGAGCCGTTTCTGGTGACGGGCTTCACGCAACGGACGATCCACTTGGCCCACACGGAACCGGAAACGGTGAAATTCACGATCGAAATCGATTCGACCGGCCGTGGCGACTGGCGGGAACAGGCGACCGTCGGCGTCGGACCGCGCGGTTACGAAGCCCCCATGCTGCCTGCCGACAGCGGCGCGATCTGGCTGCGACTACGGACCGACCGGGAAGTGGCAGCCGCGACCGCCTACCTGCACTTGGCCAATCCCCAGCGGTCGGCGGACGGCTCTTTGACCCGATCCCTGGCCTTGGCGGGTGATTCCGAGTGCCGTTCGGTGGGCTTGCTGTTGACCGCTTCGAACCCGGACTTCCCGCTCCAGTTCGCTGCCGGCGTCCTTGACGGCGACGAGCAAATCGTCGAGACCGGTTTCTACCGCGTCCAGTTGGATGACGATTTGACACTGCAGATTGTCGCGGTCGACGACTCGGAGGCCGAATCGCAGGTTCGCCAGCGGGCCGAGATCACGCAGGATTTCGGGGTGGACCCGGCGTCCGTCTATATCGACCGGGGCGGGGTGCGATACCGCTTGCCCCGCGGCCATGCGGCCTTTGATACGGCGACATCCGCCGGATGGCGCCGGGGACTTCGTGAAGTGGTCACCGAGCGGGCGGTGATGAATATCCACGGTACGTTCTATGAGGTTCCCCGCGACAACTCGGGGGGGATGCGGCGGATCCGACCGATCACCACCCACAACAGGGAGATCCACGATTTCGTTTCCTGGCGGGGCATGCTGGTCCTGTCAGGCAACCGGTTGGGTTCGGCCGACGATCCGCACTTTGTCGCGTCGGAGGATGGCCAAGTCGGCTTGTGGTTCGGGAACGTCGACGACCTCTGGCGATTCGGACCTCCGCGTGGTGAAGGCGGCCCCTGGCTGAAGACCGCGGTTCAAGCGGGTGAAGCCTCCGACCCGTACCTGATGTATGGTTACAATCAAAAGCGGCTCGAGTTGTCTCATGAAGGAGGCGGTGAGGTGAGCTTCCTCCTGCAGGTTGATATTCTGGGGGACAACCGTTGGCATGATTTCCAGCACTTCGAGGTCGCCGGGGGGGAACCGTTCGAATACACCTTCCCCGAAGGCTACTCGGCTCATTGGGTCCGTCTGGTCGCGGACGCCGACGTGACTGCTACGGCCCAGTTCCACTATGCCCCGTAAACCCGCACAATCGCTTTTGGGTGGATACCGGGGGG
>SLEY01000067.1 GCA_007124535.1 Planctomycetaceae bacterium | reverse complement strand
GCGCAAGGGTTGGACACGATTCATGTGTGCGACGCCGAGTTCAATCTTCCGATCGGGCATGCGCGGGACGTATGCAACGCCCTGATTGCCCGCGGGTTGGGCCGGCAGGTGCGGTGGTACGCCTATTTGGCCGTTGTGCCTTTTGACGAGGATCTGGCTCGGCGGATGGCCCGGGCTGGTTGTGTCGGAATCAACTTTACCAGCGATTCGGCCCACCCGGGGATGTTAGCCGCCTATGGTCACTCGCATGGTCGCGAGGACTTGCGCGCGGCGGTCCGGATCGGTCACCGTCATGGTCTGCGGGTGATGTACGATCTGCTGCTGGGAGGTCCGGGGGAGACGGTGGAGAGTGTGGCCGATTCGATCGATTTTTTTCGCCGGGTGGATGCGGATGCGGTCGGTGCGGCATTGGGTGTGCGGCTGTACCCGGCAACTCCGACAACTGGTCGTGTCCTCGGGGTGTCCCCCATGCCGGGCGGTCTGCGTCGCCGGTACAGCGGACCGGTCGAATTGGTCCGGCCCACATTTTACATTGCGCCCGAGTTAGGGGAGCAACCGGCGTCGTTGGTCCGCGAGTTGATTGCGGGGGATCCGCGTTTTTTCGCTCCGGAGCAAGACGGAGCGGCGGACGCCTCGGCCAAGTCGGATCACAACTACAATGCCAGCCAAGCGTTGGTCGAGGCGATTGCGCGGGGGGCTCGGGGGGCCTATTGGGACATTCTGGCAGCTTTACGGCAAGGTTCCGCCCTCCCGGGACTGACGGATTGAACACCCTTCCGGGGCGTTTTTTACAGGTGGAACGAACCCGGACGCGCTTGGGACTTGCCGGATGGGGCCGGGTTTCGGAGAATTTGAGCCAGGTGGTTGTGCCGCCGGTTGCTTTGCGTGTTTGCAGGAGAAAGCGTGGAATCGAACATGGAAATCATGAACCCTTCGGACGAGCTATTGGAGCAAGCCCCTTCGGATAGGACTTCGCGAACGGATGACGAGCGGATCGGGCGGATCATGCCGCTGCCGCCACCCTCGCATTTGATTCGTTTCTTTCCGATCCAGGGCCGACCGGCGGAGGAGTTGGTCGTCGAAACCCGGTCCGCGATCCAAGCCATCCTGCGGGGGGAATCCGACCGCTTGCTGGTCGTGATCGGTCCGTGTTCGATCCACGACCCCGAGGCGGCATTGGAATATGCCCGGCATCTGCAGCAGGAGCGTACCCGTCTGGGCGAGGATTTAGAGATCGTGATGCGTGTCTATTTCGAGAAACCTCGTACCACCTTGGGCTGGAAAGGTCTGATCAACGATCCTTACCTGGATGGGACCTTCCGGATCAACGAAGGTTTGCGGATCGCCCGAGATCTGCTGGTCCGGCTGTATGATCACCGGATGCCGGCCGGTTCGGAGTTCTTGGACACGATTTCCCCGCAGTATATTGGCGACTTGATCAGTTGGGGCGCGATCGGGGCCCGCACGGTCGAATCGCAGGTGCACCGGGAGTTGGCTTCCGGGCTCTCGGCGCCGGTCGGATTCAAGAACGGCACGGACGGGAACATCAAGGTGGCGGTCGACGCGCTGGTCGCCGCGCGGCATCAGCACCATTTCTTGTCGGTCCACAAGAACGGCCAAGTGGCCATTGTCGAGACGCGCGGAAACGAGGACTGCCACTTGATCCTTCGCGGTGGCAAGGAGCCGAATTATGACGCGGAGAGTGTCGATGTCGCCTGTGCCCTGCTGGCCGATCTGGGGTTGCCCCAGCGCTTGATGATCGATTGCTCGCATGCCAACTGCGGCAAACAGTACCAGCAGCAACTGGCGGTCGCCGATGCGGTCGGCGGGCAGATCCGTCAGGGCGATCATCGGATCATCGGGGTGATGGTCGAATCTCACTTGGAAGCCGGGCGGCAGAATCTGGTGCGGGGCGGCCAGCGGAAATTCGGTCAGAGCATCACGGACCCCTGCCTGGGCTGGGACGATTCGGTCATGCTGTTGGAGAAACTGGCCGAGCGAGTCCGGCAGCGGCGGGCGCGACCGCGGAAAAAGCAGCCCGCGCCCTGACGAATGCCGCCGACAGCACGGCTCGGCGGGGGTCTCCGCACTGCTCGGCGCGGGTCTCCGCACTGCTCGGCGCGGGTCTCCGACCCCGCTGAAACCGCGCTGCGACCGCCCCCATCCCTGCGGGTAGATCGATCATTTCCTGCGGGTTGCCTGAGTCGGTGCGATGCGAGAACTCATACGACGAGCATTTTACGACTTGGGAGGTATTCTTCCATGAGGTAAGCCAGGGGTTTTGACCGAGCCTTGTTGATCGTTTTGGGGCGCAAGCGAAAAAAATATCAGCCCGGCAGCTTGCAATGCTTGTCAACACCAATTGTTCGCGATAGTCTGGACTGTGGTAGATTAAGGTTGGTCAGCAGCATCTCAGGATGGCCGAGGCTGTTCCCGAGCACTGCGAGCGTTCAGAATGGATTGCAAAGAGAGGTTCTTTTTCCTGGTCTTTTTCTTAGATTCCGTGTATTCCGGAATTCTTTTTGAATCGCCCAGAGGCGAAGCGGCTTTCGTTTTTTTCAGCGATAGTTGAAGAGCTTCCTACCTTAGGGGTATTTCCAAGGAGAGCGAAGATGAGGGTGCAGACGGTTCGATTGTTTCGAAACCGGCAGGGTTTCACGTTGGTCGAGTTACTCGTGGTGATCGCCATCATTGGGATTC
>SLEY01000422.1 GCA_007124535.1 Planctomycetaceae bacterium | reverse complement strand
TTGAGCAATTCCGGATCGGACCTCAAACACGTACGGAAAAACCGCATCTCGTCGACTTCCGGCGAGTTCGCCGGGATCACATGCACGTGCAGCCGGAACTCCTCGCCCTCGTGCTGCCAAGCACCCACCCGAAGGGGGCGATCGTCCGGGAACGGCTCACGGGGCTTCTGCGATTGAAAACCCAGCCGGTCGAGCAGTGCCGTGACGACCTCCAACTCCTCGTCCGAAATAGGGATCATCAGGTCCACAACTCCCCTGCCCGCACATCCCGGCACCGCCGTGCTGCCCACATGATCGGCAACCACCTGAGGGAGATGCTCGCGGATCAGGGCGGCAATCTCCCGAGCCACTTGGTCAGCGCGAGGATCGTAGTCCTGGCAAACCACCGGCTGGTGGTGATCGACGCCGATGACGGGACGGACATGCTGGAACATGACGTGCTTTCCTTCAGCTGGTCTCTTTTCCGTTCCTTCCAAAGAATTAGGAGAGGATCGTTGATTTCAAGCCCCCGGTCCACTGCGGACACCCAAATTCCGGGTGAAATCTCAGGTCGCACGGTTCAATCCGAACCACTCGATATGGCGGCGAGGGCAGTAACGCAGTCCGTGGGTGATGCAGGATTCGATCAGCCATCCGGCAATGCGTTCCAGTTCCTGCACGCCGGTCCCCATCGGCATCAGCATCACCCGGTCGCGATCCATGCCGTTGAACTGATCCAGATAGGCGAGCACCTGCTCCACATCGCGTGGTTGACCGACCACGAATTTGAATTGGTAGACGTGTTCGGCGATCAGTCGGCGAATCACGCCGGGAGCGTCGCGCCGGCGTTCGTGCCGCTGCCGCCATGCGTGCGAATTCTCGCCGTTCGGGGTGGAATTGTCCAGTTTGGGGCTGATCGACATCAAATCGCACTCCAGCTGCCGATACTTGGTTCCCGCCGTTTCGATGGTGATCCGGTAACCCCGCTGTTGAAGCTGCGAGCAGAGCGAGTCCAAGTCGGGGGCCAGCATCGGTTCCCCACCGGTCAAAACGACGTGGGAGCAGTCCCAGTGTTGAATTTTGGCCAAAATGTCCGCGGTGGAGTAGGAATCGCCTTCACAGTGCCAAGACGCATAGGGGGTGTCGCAATACCTGCATCGGAGGTTACACCCGGCTGCCCGCACGAATATACTGGGGGTTCCCGTCCAGAAACCTTCGCCCTGTACCGACAAGAAAACCTCTGCAATCCGCATCTTTCGAGACCGACTCCTTTTGCTACGGCCACATCTTGGCAAAATGATGCTTTCCCTGACAGGAGGAACACCATGCCGGACGACTTTCGTCAAACCTTGGAAATCTTTGAAAACCAATTTCCGGGCCGGGATTATTCCATCGAAATCCGCTGCCCGGAATTCACTTCCCTGTGCCCGAAAACCGGACAGCCGGATTTCGGCGTGCTGACGTTCACCTACACGCCCGATCGCCATTGCGTCGAACTGAAGAGCCTGAAACTGTACCTTCAGAGGTTCCGCAACGAGGGCATCTTCTACGAAAATGTGACCAATCGCATCCTGGATGATTTCGTGGCTGTTGTCCAACCGCGACAGGTCACGCTGGTGGCCGACTTCCACGCTCGAGGCGGGATCACCACGCGGGTGGTCGTCCAGCACGGTTAATTGCGATCAAACGGCGTCTCAAGCGACGGCCTCCCCCCGGCTGCGAAAACTGAGCCACTGCCTCAACGGGAGGCAACCAATGGCAATGACCGTCAGATGGCCCAGCACAAACAGGGCCAAGTACCGCAGCACGCCTTCGGTGAATCCGTAGCTGTGCAATCCGACCCCCAGCTCGTTCACGCCGAACCAGGACCAACTGGTGACGATGTTGCCGGCCACGGCCAGTACGGCAAACCCGCGGTCGCGGACCATGCCGTCCCAACGGGCGTGCAGCATCAGGGCCCCCCACAGAACCAGGATCAAAGCCCCATTTTCTTTGGGGTCCCAGCCCCAGAAACGGCCCCAGGAATCGTCGGCCCAGAGACCACCCAAGACGGTTCCGATAAAACTGAAAAACAGCGCAAAGCAGACCGTGCCGTAAATGATCCGTATCAACGACTTGCTAAAGTCCTGATTCAGCCGGGTGGTAAAGAAACCCAACGCGATGTACACGATCCCGACCAGTCCCGCGACAAAGGTGGCCGCATAACCGATCACGATCGTCACCACATGGGCCGTCAGCCAGAACTGGGTGTCCAATACGGCCTGCAAAACGGTGAACGTGTCGCCACGCATGCCCAGAAAGGCGGCGACGACCAACGTGGCGGCCCCACAGATGCCGCCCACCAGATTGCCGATCCCCAGCCGGTACAGGCGTTCCAGGATCAGCCCGAAAGCCACACAGGACCAGCCGATAAAGACGGCGGACGAATACAAGTTGGTGACCGGCGGCCGACCCGAGATGTAGATCCGGGCGATCACCCCGAACGTATGCAGGGCGAAACCGATCAGCAGTACGGCGAACGCGGACCGATTCAGCGGTTTGCTCCAACCGAACCAGGAGGCAGCCGACAGGAGGGCCGCAAAACCGTACAAGAGGATGCAGTAAAACAACGGGGCGACATGATTGAAATAGCTCTCGAAATTCACCTTGCGGGGATTCACCGGCGTGGGCTGGTGCTGGTCCAATAGCTCCCGATAGGCAGCCATCTCGCGGTTGAACGTCCGCGGATCGTTGCGGGCATAGGCCACGAACATGGCGTGCAGGCGTTCCAGGGCCGGGTTCAGGGGTTCGTCCAGGATCCGATGCCGCAGAAAGCCCCGATTCACCGCCGTGGCGTAGGGCATCCAGGTGGTCTCCCCGTCCGCAACCTCGTCCGCATCCTCGTTTTCAACCTCGAACGCCTCCCGCAGGTCGGGGACCAGTAACGGCGCATGCATATTCTCCAGCATCTCTTCCGATTCGGAAACGGCAGCCAGCATGCGAAAGATCCGTTGCATCGCCGCCTCGCGGTCCTCGCGGATCTCCTCCGGGGAAGGCAGGGGGGGCATCTCCATCGGCTGGAATGCGGCCGCGTACATCAGATACGTGCGGAAACGGCGGTCGGTCTCCAATAGCTTGCGCTCGTAAAAACTCAGCTCCTCGGCGTCGATCCCCCGGGCCTGTTGGACCTGCTGTTCGAAATCCGCCAGCGTGTCCCGCACTTCGTTCCCGTCGCCGCGAATCTCGGCCAACGAGTAATGGTAACCGCGGCGCCGCTCCAAACCCAACGTCTGTAACACCTCCGGAGTGTAAATGCGAAACACCCGGTGATGCTCCCCCCGCTGAGGATTCGCCACCATGTCCAGGAACCATTCGACGGCCGCATGCCGCCGGCCATCCCGGTCGCGGAACGTCTGATAGTCCGATATCTTCTGCAACGCATTGCGGGCCACGGTGTCCACCGGCTTGACCCGCCCTTCGTAGATCACCGGCAATTTGCCAAACCCGACCAGATCGAAGTCGTCGGTCGGGGTCGCACGCGGCAGCGCCAAGCTCACCACCCATGCGACGCAAACCAGAGCGATCAGCCCGGGCGCCAGGATTCCCGAGAAACGTTCCGACAGATTCTCCCTCCGCGGGCGAACCTCCGTTTCCCGAGCCTCCTTGCGACAACCCGTCCCTCCCTTCGACTTGCCCCCCGCCGTATCCCATCGCCGGCGGAAAAACCGCATCAACGCACTCCAGAAATGAGCAAGCATCCCCGTCGCCACCAGCATGCAGGCCACATACGGAATCATCCAACCCGTGTTGGTCACCACCTGCAGGGTGGTCGTCCCGATTCCCGTTCGGGGATCGCGATGATAACTGCTCTGATAAAACGTCTCTCCCGCATAGCGCAACGGATTGTTCATCCAGATGCGAACGTTGTCCCGATCCACGTTCCGCTCCGGATCCATCAAGTGGATATAGGACGCATAATCGCGGGGAGTCGCCGTGCCGATGTAGTCGTCCTTCAACAACCGGTGCAGGTACATCGTGTACGGCTTATAGGTACGCTTAAAACGCAAAGCCACCTCGTACGTGCGGTCGCCCACCTGCACCAACTCGGGCATCTGCTGTTCCGACAGGAATTGGGACAGCAGGTAAACCCCCAAGGATTCGCCGGTGTCTCGGTCCAGAAAGCGGACGTAGGCCGAGGCCATATCGACGGCCCCGACGGTCGCCCCGCCCCGGCCGCGACGGGGCTGAGCAATCACGTGCCGACCATTCCCCGCCGTCGCCGGGTTGGTAATCCCCGGCTCCGGGTCAACCAACGCCGAATTCGGCATGTAATCCACAATCTGCACATGGAAGGGCAAATCGTCATGACGGATCGTCTCGCGACGTTCGTGCGCCCCCTCGAACAAGGACTGGGGAATGACGACCACATCGTCCTCCGTGTCCGAATAGGTCGGATCCACCACCGCCAACTCGGTCTCACGGATGTCCACCGCATAGTTCGTCGCTTGACCCTCCTGGATCATCAAACGCTCTTCCACCGCATACCAGCTGACGAACCATTCTCCCAGCATCATCAACGCCAACCCACCGTGCAGCAGCACCATCCCCCCCCGCCGCCGGAACGTGAGGATACAACCGAACAGCAGCACCAAGGCCACGAACTGGGCTTGTATCAACTGCCACATGATTCGCATCCCTGCGTCACCCAAATAGGCCGACTCGCCACCAAACCAGACCCAGCCGGTCAGCAAGGCGACCAACACCGTTCCGCCACCGAGCAATGCCACCTCGATCCGCCGATAGCCGCCCCGCTGCACCAGCAGGGTGATCCCGGCCACCATTCCCAGCCACAGCAGCAGCAAACCCACCTTGCAAAAGGTCCATAACGTCGACCAGGAAAACGCCGGCTGACCCTGCAGGCCTTCCGGATTGTGCCCGGCAGCGATCACCAGCCACGTCAGCACGACGCCCAACAGGATCACCAGCGATCCGAAAGCCAAGCGCCAACCGCTGACTTGCACCGTAAAACGGACCAGATGGGCTGCCAGCAGATTGAGTGCCAGCATGGTCCCGATGGCCGCTCCCCCCAAGAAAACGAAGTTGCCCCGCACCAGAGCCTGCGCCGCCGTGGCGACACCAAACACCAGAATCCCATAAGCCGCGAATAGCCACATGGGGTGACTTCGGTACCTGACGAAACAGGGGATCGATCCCAGCCCGGCGGCGACCACCGCTGCCACAGCCACCAGCACGTTCATACTGAAAGGCCGATCATGCAAGCCGGGGAACCAAGTGGGCGGGAAAAAGACGGTAACCTCGACCCAAGTGACCCAAGAACGGAAGTACACCGCCATGACTTCCCACATGTCTTGGTGAACTTGAGCCAAAGTGCCCACCAAAATGATGAATATGGCGAATGCAAACAACGCGACCGACAGCTTCAACGAAGCCAGGGCGCGGAACACGCTGCTTACCACGCCCCCTCGGGCCGAAGAGCCATCGAACGTCTCACCCTGCGACGCCTCGGATGGGTCGGGACACTGGGTCTGATAACGGGATTCCATCTCGGTTGCCATCCGCATTCTCCGTGGATTCCAAGCTGATGTGCTCAGGGGGATTCGCCAAAGTCGACCAGCGTTATTTCGGTGTCCGGCAATCCCACCGTTTCCGCTTCGCGCGCTAACTGCCCCGCATCCATCGGCGGCAACGCTAATTGCCCCCGCCAACGATTGACATTGGCTAAAACATAGGCGTCCACATCACCATCGCGAGGCATCGGCAAAGGAATCACACTCAACTCGAGTGGCGGGTCCTCCGGGTCCATCACGATCGTGGCGAAACGCATTCCGGACCCCGGCTCCTGCTGCCATCCCTCGGGTAATTGCCACTGCGGCTGGTCGCCGTCAAACTGCAACGACTGGACAAACTGGAGCCAAGCGTCCCGCTGATCCGCCACCCGTTCGTCGTGTCCCGTGACGCGAAAAAACCACGCGTCGCTCTCCCGAGGGATAATAGCCCCCAAAGTTCGGCGAGGTCCTTCGACAGACTGCGGCGGACTGGCGGGCATCGCGGGCTTTGGCATCGCCGGACCTGGCATCTCCGGCGCAGAACGGACCGCCGCCTTGCCCGCCGCGTCGCCGCGCTCTTCCATACGAGGGGCTTTGTAACGCCGGATCTGCTCTTCGTTGCTACAGCCGCCAAGAAGAATCAGGACCAAGGAAGATGCGAAAAGACTCCAGAACGCCAATTCGCCGGGCTTGTTGCGATCCGAGCCGTACCTCGGCGAGAAGGGGAACAGCACCATGGACACCTGTGGGGATAAAGTCGGGTAATTGCGGGCAGGTTTTTGGGGATTATAGACCTGGACTACCGAAAAGCATAGAGCCGCACTTATGGGGCCAGACCGGGACGTGTTCCATTTGTGCCTGTCAAAGCCAATTTGCTCCGATCCCGTCTGGTTCTGCATCGAACCTCGATCCCATCGGGGCGCCTTTTGGAATTCGGCGGCTGGACGACGCTTTCGTTTTTCGTCCGCTTGGTATTCCTCATGCCCGCGCCGGAATTCACGATTTCCTACGGTCGCTGCTCGGCTGCGATCAACCGATCGATTTCTTCCAGGCGGAACCGGGTGCTGACCACCGAGTAGTTTTCGCCGGGACGGTAACGGACGGAATTCGTGGCGACCAGCGTTCCGTCGGGCAGGCGTTCCAGGGCGGGATACTCGACGGCCCCGCCCCCGTGGTGTGGCAGCAGGAGGAGGCGATACTGCCCCTGGCGGCCTTCGACCAGATCCTGATACACACCCACCCAGGCGACGAATTGCCCGCGCGTCGGGCTGGATGCCGCCGTGTCCCGGCCAACGAGGACCAGGCGCCCGTCCGGAGCGTACTGATGCTGGTGGCGGTCCATACTGACGCTGGCCGTCGCCTGGAACGGCGGGGACCAAGTGGTTCCTTCGTCGTCGGAGAGCATCAACCACGAGTTGAACGAGCGGTCGTTTTCGCGGATGATGGCCAGCAGTTGTTTTCCGTCGGGCGAGCGGATCAGATCGGGTTCGCAGGGCCGGAAGGGGTTCCCCAGGTCCAGGATGATTTCCCAGGGGGTCCAGGTCCGTCCGCCGTCGGGCGAGCGGGATTGGGCCAGCACGTTGGTGCGGCCCCCTTCGCCGGGACGCCGCAGGTTGGTCATGCCCAAGTATTCCCGGCCTTCCCGGATGGGGACCACGGCCGTAAAGGGCATCACGGTCGGCGCAGGCTGCTCGCCGTCGCCCAATATCCCGCCGCCGACCTGGGAAGCGGGTGCGAAGGGCGACCAGGTCCGGCCCTCATCTTCCGAATAGGCCTGATACATGAGGTTGCCTTGCGGGCCGCGGTTGGCAAAGATGAACAACCGAGCTTGACCCCGGGGATCGATCAGCCGGTACAGCGGAGGGCAATTGGCATGCAACGGCCAGTTATCCGGCACGTCCAAGAGATCGCTCCACGTCCGCCCCTGATCCTCGCTGCGCTTCAGCGGGCCGCACGGCCCCCCGTGGCCGTAGGTCCAGGCCACGTACATCGTCTGGCCATCGGGCAACAGCAGGGTGTTGGCATGCCCCTGCCGCCTGCTCGAGGTCCCCTGGGCAATGACGACGTGACGATCGGTCTGGTCCGAAATATCGACCGTGGGAATCGTGATCTCCCGCGGGCCCGGAACCAATTCTTCCGCTGGAACTTGCCCGTTCGTCAACCCACATAGCAGGGTCATGCACCCCAGGATGAGTGCGTAAGTCCGATAACTCGTGCCGTAAATCATCATTGATAAACCACCAAGGCCGGAAGTTGCTTGCTGCGCCTCCCCATAGGTTGGGCATTCCTGCCCTACGGTCCCCAGGGGGATTCGCAGTGAGGGATTCGTGATTCATGGGATGTTCTTGTCGATGAACCCACGTCCGCCGGGCAGGAATACCCGAGCTACGGACGGATTCAGGTAACGTCCACGGCGACTTGCGGTACTACGAGCCACCGGCGGCGGTCTTGCGGGTCAGGTGCTGCCGGATGCGGGCGGGCAGCGCCGGCTGGCGGATCAGCTGACGGTACAAATCGGCCGCCACCTCCGGTCGGCCCGATTGCTCGTAGATCTCGCCCAGCAGCAGATAGGCGTCCCAATAGGTGGGTTCGCGGTCGATCGCCGCCCGCAGCACTTCGATCGCCGCCTGCGCTTCGTCCGTGCGGTGCAGGTAGTAGGCCAGCGAATGGGCGTAACGGGACTCTTCGGGCCGCAGTTCGTAAGCTTTCCGGCACCAGGTCACGGCCTCGGCCAAATCGTGTTCGGCCAGGAGCACGCCCAGATTGTACGCGGCCTGAGCCATCTGCGGATCTTCCTGAAAGGCCTTGCGCAAGGCCTGTTCCGCTTCGGCTGCTTGGCCGCGTTCGGCCAGCAGCAGTCCGAGATTGAAATGGGCTGCGGCATTGTCCGGTTCGTGTTCCAGCGCCCGGCGCAGGCTCCGTTCGGCGGCGCCGCGCCGATTCAAGTTGCTGTAGGCGATCGCCGCATTGACCATCGGGCCGACACTTCGCGGCTCCAGCCGGTACGAGGTCTCGTAGTGTTCGACCGCCTCCTCGTAGTCGCGGCGCTGCATGAAGAAATTGCCCAGATTCGCATGGGAACTCCAATCATCCGGCCGGGCCGACATGGCCGTCGTGAACTCCTCGACCGCCCGCTCCAAGCTCTCCCGGTCCCCAGCCCGCGTGATCATGTGCGGCGGCACCGGAGCCAGCGCCATGGCCGCTCGGATCCGCACCAGCCGATACGGGTCGCGCGTCGCTTCCAGCAGATCGTCCAGAATCTCGCGGGTCATGGGCGAATCGCCCAGCGCCGCGGCGGCACTGGAACGGACCAGCGGCGACGGATCCTGCAAGGCATCCCGGATCACGGGCCACTTCACCGGATCCGGACAGTCCTGCAACAGGCGGACCAGCGAATTGCGATGCACTTCGTCATGCTTGCGGTCGCGGATGTGCGCCAGCATCTCCGGCAGACGATCCCATTGCCGGCGGCGGGCTTGGTCAATCAATCGGGCCCGCTCCAGCTCCGCATCCTGGCGGGCGTCCCCATGCCACTGGCGAACCCACTCGTCCGCCCAAGCTGCATCCTCGTCGGTGTGGCACATGTTGCAAGCGTTCGGCGAACCGAATTCAAGCGTGGCGGCGGGCATCGGAGGACGCATCGAATGATCGCTGCGATTCATCCCGGCAAACCGCGTCATCGGCATGTGGCAGGCGTTGCACGAAATGCCCTCCGTCCCGGGCGGATGGTGATGGTGCGGCGCCGGATTGTCCACGCGCTCCTGATGGCAGGGCAGGCAGCTATGATTGATCTCCGGGCCGGAGAACCGCATCCGCCCGCTGGAGGTATGGCAGTGATTGCAATCAAAGTCGCCCTGCACGACGCAGGCACTCATCAGCCACGAGGTCATCGAATAATTTTCGCCCAAATCCCGACCGTCCGGGTAGTAGTCCGGATGTTCCAACGTGATCAGATCGTAGTGGTCAAAGAACGGATCGCCGGGTAGGAAATCAATGGAAATCGGGGACATCTTGGCATGGCAGGTGGCACACAAGTCGTTCATCTGCTGGGGTGTGAACTGGCTGGTGCGGATGATCGCCATGTCGTCCGGCTCTTCGCCGCGAGCCGCCGCCTCCTCGAACACCCGCACGTGCTCGTGAGCCGGACCATGGCACGATTCGCAACTGATCCCCGGCTCCGCCCAGGTCGTGCGGTAGGTGTCGGTGCTCAGATCGTAATTCGTCGCCAACTGGCTGACATGGCAATTGAAGCACGTCGTATTGAAGGTGAACAAGCGGTCGGTCCAGTCCAGTGCCTCGTCCTCTTGGTCCGGGAAATGCCGCACCCCGCTGGCCGCCACGTCGTACCAGGCCTGATCGTTGACATCGTAGGCCAGGGGCATCACCTGCAGGCGGCCCCGCTCCATGGGGGTCAAGAAGTAATAGATGTTCTTCCCCCCCATCGCGTGGAGAATCTCGAAGCTTTGCTCGCCGTCCGGGCTGGTTTCGTGCATCCAGCCCCGTTCGGCGTTCAATTCGACCGTGTACTCCCGCCGGTCGATCACGATCGGCTCCTCCAAAGGCCGGAGATGCTCCATGGCCAACTCGGCCGAATACGGCTGCATGGCCAGGCCATGCCAGGAAGTCTCCCACAGTTCATGGAATTCGGCATGGCAGTCCCGGCACGACTCGGACCCCGCATACAGAGGGACCCCTTCGGTTAGCTCATGGGCAACCCCCGTGGTGGGTTCCCGGTCCGAAGTGTGAACGGGGAAAGGTTCGGTCGACGGTTCGTCGGGCTGCGAGCTGCAGCCGGAAAAAAGCGCGACCAGAACGATCAAACGCAGCGTTGTTCGCGACATGAGTCCTTTGCCAGACGTTGCCGGCGGTTTCCGCCCAAGGGATCGAGACGTCGATGGCGACCACGGCCC
>SLEY01000279.1 GCA_007124535.1 Planctomycetaceae bacterium | reverse complement strand
GGACGCGACGACACTCGCCCAAACACGCCGTCGTGTGTTGGCCGGCGACTCCGAACTGGCCCCCGCCGTGGCAGCGTTGCGGCGGGATGCCGAGCAGGCTTTGGAAGCCGGTCCGTTTTCGGTCGTGGACAAGGACGTGCTGCCTCCCAGCGGGGATAAACATGACTACATGAGTGTGGGACCCTTTTGGTGGCCCGATCCCGATCAACCGGACGGTTTGCCGTACATTCGCCGGGATGGCCGGGTGAATCCGGAGCGGGACCAGTATGACTCGCGCCCGATGAGCGACATGAATTCGGCGGTGGGGACCTTGGCTCTCGCCTACTATTTCACGGATCACGAACCTTACGCCGAGCATGCCGCCCACCTGATTCGCACCTGGTTCCTGGCGGAAGCCACGCGGATGAATCCCCATCTGGAGTATGGTCAGGCGATACCGGGGCGTACCGAAGGCCGGGGGATCGGCATCATCGACACCGCCCAATTGGCACGCACGCTGATCGATTCCGTCGGTTTGCTCGCCGGATCGGACGCCTGGACGGCGGAGGACCAGCGGGGTCTGGAAGAATGGTTCGAAGATTATCTGGAATGGCTATTGGAGAGCCAGCATGGTCGCGACGAAGCGCGGACTCGCAACAATCACGGGACGTGGTACGACGTCCAGGTGGCCGCATTCGGCTTATTTGTCGGCGAGCGGGAGTTGGCTCGGGAGGTCCTGGAACGTGCGGCGACGCGGCGGATAGCCGCCCATATTCAGCCGGACGGGCGTCAGCCGCACGAGTTGGCGCGCACCCGTTCGTTCAGTTACAGCACGATGAATCTGCGCGGCCTGTTCGAACTGGCCACGTTGGGTGAGCGGGTCGAGGTGGATTTATGGCGTTTCGAAACCGACGACGGCCGAGGCATTCGGCACGCCTTGGAATGGCTGATCCCGTTCGCCCTGGGAGAACAGGAATGGGGGTACGAACAGCTTGGCGGGCTCGATCCCGCGCGACTGGCGCCGCTTCTGCGTCGAGCGGCCCGCGCTTATGGCGAGCCGCGGTATGAGCACCTCTTGCGGCGGATTCCCGGCGTGGACGCGGACGATCGCCTGCACCTGCTTTGGCCTCCGGGAGACCTGAACGACTGAGCGTTTCCGTCCCGGTTCACAACTCCGCGATTGCCGGCTTGACTCGCTCGAACTGTCCACCGAACTGAGTTCCGGTGACGCGGCAGAGTTGGACGGCGGCCGCGGAGAGTGAGAGTTGATGGGCGGCGGCCCCGAGGTCGAGTTGATTGCCAGCCGAGCCGCATGCGAAACAGGGGTAGACGTGCCACTGACCATCTCGGGCTCCATCTCCGGCGGCGGGTGCCTAAAATCGGTTTCCGTTCGTGATCGAGAGTTGCCCGAGTTAAAGAGGACTTTGCTCATGTCGATCGGTGTCAGCTGCCCGCACTGCGGGCACCAGACGGAGTTGCCGGAATCCCATGCTGGTCAGAGCTGGGCGTGTGCCGCATGTGGCCAGACAATCACCGTCCCACTCGCCGGCCCGGGCGAGTCAGAACGGGCCGGCGCTTCCCCGCGGCATTGGGTGATCGTTCCGCCGGCCGTCACGGCGACGTATGTGCCGGAGGGATCGGGGCAAGCGCCGTTGCGGCCTTCGTGTTCTGGGAGCCAGATTATTGCTTTCGTCGGCCT
The DNA here is from genome assembly GCA_007124535.1 of Planctomycetaceae bacterium. GTDB lineage: Bacteria > Planctomycetota > Planctomycetia > Pirellulales > Pirellulaceae > SLMF01. Next base: position 1,037 of record SLEY01000279.1, on the reverse strand, counting down.
CACTGCAGGCCTGTTGGTCGGCGTCGGATTCTTTCTGGCGTTGGTGTTCCTGCCGATTTCCGTGTCCCGTGAGGCGGCACGGCGTACGCAGTGCTTGCAAAACCAAAGGAACATCGTTCTGGCATTGCAGAAATACCACGAAATGCACAACATGTTCCCGATGGGCGTCCAGGTCTCGGGCAACCCGCACACCCTAGCTCGAGACAGGGGCCGACCGTCCTTGGGACCTTCATGGTGGTACGGTATCCTGCCGTTCATTGAGCAGCGCAGCTTGTACGAGAGAATCCAGGCCACGCAGCGACCGGGCCGGCCAAGGCCGGTATTCAACGCACACCAAATGGACGACCCCGTGATCGGCATCAGGCCGACTGGTTGGCGGGAGCGGCGGGGGACGCTGGCGAGTTTCGCACCGGACGTCATGCGGTGCCCATCGAGTCCTCTGCCGCTGATGGAAACGCAAACGGGGCCGATCCTGTTGCCGTCCTACGTGGGGATTTCCGGAGGAACGGATATTTCGAACGAGTCGGCGGACTACGCGGAAGAAAGCCGCCGGCAGGGTTGGTGGTACCACCGACCGCAAACGCGAAACCGCTATGTGAACGCGTACAAGGGGCGCAGCCGGGGCGGTGCGATCGTCACCTCCAGCGGCATGCTTCCTCCCGCCCAGCACATCCGGTTTGCCGACTGTTTGGACGGGACAAGCAACACCATCATCATCTCGGAGCAGTCCGATTGGCTGCGCAATTTCGATCGCGCCATTCCAGAACCCTACCACGGCGATCCCGGATGGAACCATACCGAATACGGCTGGCAGCCGCGCACAGGAGCAGGTGGCTTGGCGACGGCCGGCGCCGGCGGGTGGATATCCGGAACGGAGGACGCAGGCACGCCGGTAGGGCCCGCGGCCAATTTCAGTGAGCACAGCAGCGAACCGGGCGACTGGGTAGCAGCGTCCCTTTTCAACATCACGACGGTGCGGTATCCGGTCGATTGCAAAGGGGTGATGGACGGCCCCACTGCCGGTTTTCCGGGGTGCG
>SLEY01000497.1 GCA_007124535.1 Planctomycetaceae bacterium | reverse complement strand
GGGCAGGAGGGAGCCCAGAATTCGGCAGGCCGCTTCATCGGCCGGGTCATCGAACTGGGGCACCAGACACAGCCCGTTGGCCAGGTAGAAATTGCAGTAACTGGCCGGCAAACGTTGGCCCGCCCCGAACATGGCACGCGGCAGGGGCAGACGGACGATCTCCAGCGGGCGGCCCCAACGATCCGTCATCGCCTGCAATGCCGCCAGATTCCGCGCCAACGGAGCATGGTTCGCGTCGCTCGGATCGTCCTCCGCAGCTGCGACCACGGTGGTCGGCGTCACAAAACGAGCCAATTGGTCGATGTGCCCGTCCGTGTCATCGCCCGCTAAATTGCCGCCGTTGAGCCAATGGATCTTCTCGACCCCCAAGAAATCGCTCAAATGACGCTCGATCGCCGCGCGAGACCATCCCGGGTTGCGGTTCCGGTTCAACAAGCACGACTCGGTGGTCAGCAGCAGACCGTCTCCATTCCCTTCGATCGAACCTCCCTCCAACACCATACCGGGAGCGAATCGCTGATAGCCGAGTTCCGTAGCCACGTGCTCCGGGACGGCATCGTCCAGCTCGAAGGGCGGATATTTGCTGCCCCAGGCATTGTATTTCCAATCCACCAGCGCTGGTGGTTCTCCGGCAGGGGCCTGCAGGAATAGGGGCCCGTGATCCCGGCACCAGGCATCGTTGGTCGGGATGTCATGCAAGAAAACTTGCGAATTCGTACCCAACCACGATTGGGCGCTGGCCATCACTTGGCCCCCGCCCGCCAGGACATGCACCGGTTCGTGCTCCGCCACCGTACGAACCATAGCCGCCATCTGGGGGCGGACCCGCTCGAATCGCCCCGGCCACGTTTCCCGATTGTGAGGCCAAGAGATCCACGTGGCCACGTGAGGTTCCCATTCGGCCGGCCAGCGATATGCCCGTTCCGCAGGCGTCATCGCCCGTGTTCCATCCAGGTGGCTTTTCCCCGAGTCTCTGAGGGCGACTCGAATTTCCGCCTCGCGACAGACCCTGCGAATTGAACTACCATGCCAAATAGCCTTGTTTGACTACCAAAAAAGGTGCAAGAAACCGTCTCTTTGACGCGATGGACGTGTTGGATTCTTTCCTCCATGCCCATCCAACCCCTACGATAATGGAACGCAGGTCCGAGGACAACCAAGAAGGCCGGAGAAGGGGGGGCGCCGTCGGAGTTCCGGCGCGAATTCGCGGAAACGGAATGAATTGCTTGCCATGAACCGGGGCCAAGTTGGTCGTGCGAAAGGGGAGTAAGTTGAAGGAATCGGTTCCCGGGACACCAGCGGAAATCACGTTGCGGCTGAAGGAACGCGCGCACCAACTGGGATTCGGTCTGGTTGGCAGTTGTCCCGCACGGACGCCCGCCGGTTTCGAATACCTGAAGCAATGGATCGCCTCGGGGTATTCGGGTCAGATGCGTTATCTGCAAACCCGACTCGACGCGTACGCCCATCCCCGGAGCATCCTGCCGGGGGCACGCAGCCTGCTGATGCTGGGGTGCCATTACGGAGGAGCGGGACCTACTTCGCTGGGGGTCGGTCAAGGTCGCATTGCCCGCTATGCCGCAGGCGCCGCCGACTATCACGACGTACTCCACCCGCGATTGCGGCAGTTGGGCGATCTTCTTAAACAACTGGCGCCCGCGGCCAAGGTGCGTGGGGTGGTGGATACGGCGCCGCTGCTGGAGCGGGAATTCGGGCAACAGGCCGGGCTGGGCTGGATTGGTAAGAACACGATGTTGATCAATCGGCACAGCGGCAGTTGGTTCTTTCTGGCCGCCCTGATCACCGACCAGTGGTTAGCGTACGATGTGCCAGAGACGGCGAACCGGTGCGGCACGTGCCGAGCCTGTCTGGACGCGTGTCCGACCCGGGCCCTGGTGGCCCCGGGCGTACTGGATGCGCGCCGCTGCTTGAGCTATCGGACGATCGAGTTGCGTGGTTCGCTGCCACCGGCTTGGCGCCGTGAGATGCGCGATTGGTTATTCGGATGTGATGTCTGCCAGGAAGTCTGCCCCTGGAATCGCCGAGGCGGCGGGGTCGAGGCGACGGATTTCCAAGGCATGCCGGAGAGCCGTGCTGTCGAACTGGCCCCCTTGTTCTCGCTGACGGACGAGGCGTTTCGCCGATCATTCCGCCGGACCGCTTTATGGCGGACCAAGCGCCGCGGGTTGCTCCGCAATGCTGCCCTATTGCTGGGCAATCAAGGCTCATCGGAAGCCGTCGAGGCCTTGCTGCAGGGACTCCGGGATCCGGAACCGCTGGTTCGCGCGGCCAGCGTTTGGGGACTGGGACGTCTCGGCGACCCTCGAATTCGACCCGCCCTCCGCGCCCGACTGGCGCTGGAAGACGATCCCGAAGTTCGGCTGGAACTCCGGTATGCGCTGGACCCGGCAACCGACGCGGTATAATCGGACTCGAGGAGGATAAATCCGATGAAACAACAAGAGTTTCGGTACGGAGCGTTGGTAGGGGCGTCGGTGGTCGTGGCAATCTGGCTGGCAAGCCTGGCCGATCCGGGTACCTTCCGGGGCGCAGGAATTGCCTTCGGCCAGACAACTCACCATACGAGGGAATCGTCGAAGGTACCAACGGAACCGCATTGTGTGGCGGGATCGAGCTGTGCCGGGCTGGCCGCAGCGCGTTTGCGGTTCGAGGCCGGGCCCGAGATATTCCCCCAAAGCTGGAGGGAAGCTCCGTTCTTTG
>SLEY01000379.1 GCA_007124535.1 Planctomycetaceae bacterium | reverse complement strand
TGTTGCAGTCCAGCCACAGCATGATCCGGTGCCGCTCCTCGGCGGTGAGTTCCACGCCGTAATGCTCGGGTTCCAGGTACTGGGGCAATTTCGCAGCCCGGGCCCCGAACTGGCCGGCGATGGTGCGGCTGCCCCCATGAATGCCGCGATGAATCGAACCGTTGCTGACATCGAAAAAGAAACCGTACTCGCGGGCCAGATTGGCATACGAGCGGGTCCAGCCGTGCGAGGCGTCCGGAACGCCGCTGAGATCGATGGCCCCCTCTTGCTGGTGGCATTCGACGCAATGCTTATCCAGCACCGGCTGCACCAGACGGACGAAATTGAAGGGGTTGCTGCCGTCCACATCCGGCTGAATGGGCGACGGGGCTCGCTGCAAGGCCAAAGGCAAATCCTGTTGGACCGCCGGCGGACTGTGCTTGCGCTCATGACATCCCTGGCACGACAGGTGCTCGCCCGGATGGACGTAGGTGGCGGAGCGCATCGATTGGACGGCCGTGCCGTGCTGATCGATGGCCTGGAAGTAGATCGGCACCCCGACCGGCGCTTCGAAATGGGCGCTGCCATCGGATTCGACCGGCACGGTTCCCAACACCGCACGGGCGTTGGTCTGATCGGCGACCCCGATCCGCGGCTGGTTCGGCGGAGCGGTGCTCTTGGGCAACAGTTGGATGATCCGCAGGGCGTCGATGTTCGTATCGGCGGGCCAAGTGAAATCGGAGTCATACACATTCATCACGGCGACGGTTGCCGGCCGGTCCAGGTGGGCGTCCTCCGCCGCTTGACTGGTCTGAGCGGGGATCACGGGGGGCATCCTGCGGGCTTGCAGGGGCATGGGACTGACACAGGAGATCTCCGGGTCGCGATAGATCAACTCGCGGTTGCCGTCCCGATCGATCCAATAGATGCCGCGGTTCCGCGCGTCGGCCCCGTAGACGCACAGATAGTCGTCTTCGCTCAACGGCCAAGGCGTGCCGTAGATCATGTAATTGCGGATCGGCCAGCCTTCCGATTCCGGGAAGGGCACCTCGGGTGTCAATCGTTCCAATTGCGACATGGCCCCGTCGTCCTCCCGCCGCGGGTCGATCAACACGAGCGAACCGAACTCATGGCCATGATGCGCCGCGGCGACGCCGACGAAGCGGTTCGAGTCGGGGATGGGTTGGATCCGCATCTCCATCCACGGCCGGCTCTCCCGTTCTTCCGGATAGTTGCCGTGAAAGGCGCGGGGATCCCGTCCGTCGGGATAGCAGATCCATTTGTGATGCGCCACGTTGGTATCGCGATCGACGTAGTCCCAGCGGGTGTAGACCAGCATCCCGTCGTTCGTCACGCTGGGATTCCACTCGTGGGTTTCGTGAAAGCTCAGGCAAATGATGTCGCTGCCATCGGGCCGCATGGAGAACAGGGTGTACACCGGGCAATGGCGTCCGCAACGGAGGTAGCCCCCGCGGCGTTCGGAGATGAACACGATCCGCCCGCCGGGCAGGAAGACGGGATCGAAATCGTTTTCGGGACCGTCGGTCAGCTGTTTCAAACCGGTGCCGTCGGCGTTGACCCGGAAGATATGATAGCTGCATTCGGGGCACCATTCGTAGGCGGTGCCCCCCTGGTATTTCTCCCACGCGCCGGCTTGGCTGTAGGCGAACAGGATGGTCTGGCCGTCATAGGAGACGGAGGGGGAGAGGAATGTGCCGCCGTCGAGTGGCTGGCCGGTCAAGCGGCCGCGTTCGACCCGGGAATTCTCCAGCAGATTGACCAATTGCGGGTCGGAACCGAACGGTTCTTCCAATGCGTACAGCCCGCCGCCGGGCCGCGCATTGCAGCCGTAATACTGGTCGCACATGTGGAATACCCCGGCCGAATCATGCCGTTTCAGGAACAGCAACTGCCGGATGTCTTGCAGCAAGGGGTTGGTCAGGGCGACCTCGCGTTTCAACGTCCGCGCGGCGAAATACAGCTCGCGCCGCTCGGCACGCGGCGTGTCCTCGCCCGGCAACGCTTCCAGCTGCTCCTGCAACCGATCCAGGCGGGCCGGCGCCCCCGCGACGGGCAGGGACTGGCCCGTGAGGTTCTCCAGACGTGCGATCAGACGGCCGGTCTGAGCCAGCACGAGCGAAGTGTGTGCCAAAGAAAAAACCGCCCCGAACTCGTCCGGCAATACCCCCTCTTCCTCCACCATCTGGTCCACGTCCGAGGTCAAAGGCGTGAAGCCCAACGCCTCGAACTCGGCGCGGCTCATCGTTCCCCGACGCGAATACTGACTGACACTGATCTGGTCGGCCGGCTGATTCAGGGCCACATTCCTCTCGGGATCCTCCACCGCGTAGACTTCGACTTCGTCCAAAGCAAAGGAGCAACGGCCGGGGATCTGCAAGCGAACGACCCGCGCCGTCACGTCCTGTTCCGCAAAGGAGACGACCAGCGGTTCCCCTTCGACGCCTTGAAAGACGGTGCCATCGTGTTGATAGACCTCTTCGAACGTTTTGCAAGCCTCGTCGCCGTCCTCGCCGGCTACCCAAACCTGAATATGCCGGGTGCGCGCGGCACTGCTGCCACAGCGATTGTAGATGACCACCCGATCCAAGCGGTGCTCGCGGCCCAAATCCACCTGCCACCACGGATCCTGCTCGTTGCTGGCCACGTGAAAACCCCACAATCCGGTCTTGATCCCGTTGCAGGCTCCGGCGGCGTCTTCGGCGGTCGTGACCGGGGCCGCCG
>SLEY01000635.1 GCA_007124535.1 Planctomycetaceae bacterium | reverse complement strand
CAGGCCCGAGCCTCGCGATGCAACTCGGTGTAGCTGGTCACGCTCCAGACCTGACTGGATACTCCGAATCGCTCGGCCAAGAGCTTCTGGGCGGCGAGTGCCGAGTTGACGATCGCACCGCTGCCGAAGAGATGGACATGCTGTCTTCCGCCCCCATCGGCGGATGCCAAAGGATAAATCCCCCGGATGATCCCCTCTTCGACCCCCGCCGGCATTTCCGGCATCACGTAGGGTTCGTTTTCGACCGTCAGGTAGTAAATCGCCGTCTCGCCGTCAACGTACATCCGCTTCAGGCCCTCCAATACGATCACGGCCGACTCGTAGACGTAGGCCGGGTCGTAAGCCCGCACGGTGGGAAAGGCGATGGCGTTCAAGAGACTATGGCCATCCTGGTGCTGCAGTCCCTCGCCGTTCAGGGTGGTGCGGCCCGCCGTGCCACCGATCAGGAACCCTTTGGCCCGGCAATCCGCAGCGGCCCAGACCAGATCGCCGATCCGCTGGAACCCGAACATCGAGTAATAAATGAAGAAGGGGATCATATTCACGCCGTGGTTGCTGTAGGCGGTGCCCGCGGCGATGAACGAGGACATCGAGCCGGCTTCGGTGATCCCTTCTTCCAAAATCTGGCCGTCCTGCGCTTCCTTGTAATACATCAGCTGTTCGGAATCCACCGGTTCGTACAATTGGCCGCCATGGGCATAGATGCCGACTTTGCGGAACATCCCCTCCATCCCGAACGTCCGCGACTCGTCCGGCACGATGGGCACGACATACTTGCCGACTCGAGAATCGCGGCATAGTTTATCCAGCAGGCGGACAAAGCCCATCGTGGTGGACATCTCCTTGCCGCGACTCCCACCGAAAAACTCCTTGTAATCGCCTGGAGAAGGAACCTCCAGCCGAGGAATCTCCGTCGAGCGACAAGGGAGGGGGCCTCCCAACGCCTGGCGGCACTGCTTCAGGTAACGGATTTCCGGGCTCTCCTCCGCCGGACGGTAGAAAGGGGCCTTGGCCAAATCCGCATCCGAAATGGGGATCCCGAACCGGCTGCGGAATTCGCGCAACTCGTCCTCGTTCGCCTTCTTCTTGTTGTGCGCAATGTTGCGCCCCTCACCCGCTTCACCTAACCCGTACCCTTTGACCGTCTTGGCCAGGATCACCGTAGGACGCCCCACGCTTCGCAAAGCCGCATCGTACGCCGCATACACCTTCTCCGGATCGTGTCCGCCACGCCGCATCCGCTCCAGCTTCTCGTCCGAAAATCGAGCCACCAACTGCAAGACCTCGGGGTACTTCCCAAAAAAATGCTCGCGAATGTAGGCCCCCGGCATCGCGGTGTACTTCTGATACTGACCATCCACCACCTCGTCCATCCGCCGGGCCAGCAAACCACTCTGGTCCTTCTCCAGCAACGGGTCCCAATCGTCGCCCCAGATCACCTTGATCACATTCCAACCCGCGCCGCGGAAAAGCGCCTCCAACTCCTGAATGATCTTGCCATTGCCCCGGACCGGTCCGTCCAGTCGCTGCAGATTGCAGTTGATGACAAAAATCAGGTTATCCAACTTCTCGCGGGCAGCCAAAGTGATCGCCCCCAAGGATTCCGGCTCGTCACACTCGCCGTCCCCCAAAAAGGCCCATACCTTCTGACGGCTGGTATCTTTGATCCCCCGATCCTGCAGGAAGACGTTGAACCGGGCCTGGTAGATAGCCATGATGGGGGCAAGTCCCATGGACACCGTGGGGAATTGCCAGAAATCGGGCATCAACCAGGGATGCGGGTAGGACGACAAACCGGGGTCCTGCTGCAATTCCCGGCGGAAGTTGTTCAAATGCTGCTCGTTCAAACGGCCTTCAAGGTACGCCCGGGCGTACATGCCGGGTGAGGCATGGCCCTGAAAATAGATCAAATCGCCGTCATAACCGCTTTCGCCACGCCCCCGAAAAAAGTGGTTGAATCCGACCTCGTAGAGGGTGGCCGAGGAAGCGAACGAGGAAATATGTCCGCCGATGCCGTCGAATTGCTTGTTGGCCCGCACCACCATCGCCATCGCGTTCCAGCGAATGATGCTCTTGATCCGGCGTTCGATCTCGCGATTGCCCGGATAGACCGGTTGCTTCTCGGCCGGAATCGTGTTGATGTACGGCGTGTTCATCGCGACCGGCAACTCGACCCCCGCACCCCGCGATTTGCGTTCCAGAGCCGATAAAAGGTACTTGACCCGTTCCGGGCCTTTGCTGCGGAGAACGTATTCCAGCGATTCCAGCCATTCGGCCGTTTCCGAAGGGTCCGAGTCGGGGGCTTGCGCTGGAGAACGAGCTACCTGTCCTGCGGTCGGATCGGCAGAAGCGAGAATTTCCGTTTCGAGCATCAGTTACACACCTTGATCAAGGTCATCAGCTTCCAGAGTTTTCGTTTAACACTATACCTCAAATCGGCTCGATTTTCAGTACCGGGAGGCGCCGGGCTGCAGAACGATCACCGGCCAAGGACTAATTGGAGCGATCTTTCGCGCTTCCCCCACTTCCGGAACGAAGACCAGCGCGGCCTCCGCGGGCAATTGGTCTAACGAAAGATCCCCCGCATGCCGCCACTCACGCTCGATTGACCAATCGATAATCCGGCCGCCCCGGGTCCGTGAAAACCGCGGCTGAAAATACGGCCGCTCCTCCGCGGACAGCAAAATCCACTCGTCTCGCTCCCCATATCGCACGGGACGCCCGCCGCGCGCCGCAATCCACGTGCGATCAATGCAGATCCCGTACCATTCGAAGTCCCAGCGGGACAAATGACTGCGAAACGAGCGCAAGCGGGGAAGCTCTTCCAAGGAAACCTCCGTAAAACAGACCATGCGAACTCCGCCACGAATTAGGGTTCCCGTGGCGATCAACTCCCGCGTTCGTACGATCCGGCAGAGCGCTGCCAAAGCGGAATGGTCCACACCGCCACGATCCAGAATGAGGTCGTCCAGATAGTCGTCCGCCGACTGATCCGGCCAAGGGCCCGATGGTTGGCGGGTCCAATGGGTGAGCAGCGACCAATCCGGGCGGCGCGGTATCTTGCGGATCGGGGCGGAGCGATTTCGCGAACGGACCATGTTCCAGGGGGGCTGTATCCAGCCGCCGTCTGCCGGCGGGACCGCACGCAGATGCCAGCCGACGGCGCCCGATGCCATCCAGGGCACAGCGAGTCGCGGAGCAACCAAATCCGGCCCCAGAGCCAAATAGACACTGGCGGAAGGAAAGTCACCAGCAGCCAACCGGTGAGCGACCAACCGCGCGACGTTGCCCTGAGCGCGGGCCGATAGCACGATCAAACGCTCGCTGAGCGCAAATACCACGCGGTCGGCCACGGGCAGTTTGACCAGCGACTGTTCCGGTGGCTGGAGACTTGAACTTGCGGGAGACAGCCATACTTGGGGAATCGATTCCTGCCCTTCCGGGTCCCGGGCCAACACGCACTGACCCCACCGATGGCAACTCGCCCTCTTCTGCTCGTTGCCCACCGTGATTTCGACCACCCGGATCCCGAATAATTCGGCAGCACGCCGTACAAAACGCTGAGTGGTGATCGACCGCGCGGTCAACAGCAGATCGTGGCGGACGTCCAGATGCAAACAGGCGGTTCGCAGGGCCGCAAACCAGGACTGCCGATGGCCAAGATCGCCGCCCAAACGGGAACTGACCAGACCAATCCTGCGGCCCCGGGGAACCCCGTTCGGCCACCAAGCCAGCCGGACACCGAGCCAAGCTTTCCCCACCGTCGCAGATGCCCCGGGCACACCCCACGTTAACCGGGCACCGTGAGCCCGCCATTGCTCCAGCCGCTCTACAACCCGCTCTCGGCTCCGAGCGGCCGAACCCCGGCAGACCCCCGCGCTGCTCCGCCAGATCGCCAACAATACATCCAGCGTGTCATCGCCCCACTCCGGAGAAGGGATCGACGGCTCCTCGCCTTCCCGCGCGGGAAGGAGGCCGGCGTCGCGAAAAGCCTGCCAGAGACCAGACATCAAAGTCAGTTGTCTTTCCAGTTCAGGATCACCTTGCCCGACTCGCCCGACGTCATCACCTCAAAACCCTTCTCAAACTCCGTGAAGTGCAACCGGTGCGTGATTACCGGCCCGATGTCCAATCCGCTTTGGAGCATCACGGTCATCTTGTACCACGTCTCATACATTTCCCGCCCGTAAATGCCTTTGATCGTCAACATGTTGAAGACCACGGCGTTCCAATCGATGGCCATCGACTCGCCCGGGATCCCCAACATGGCAATCTTCCCGCCATGACACATGTTGGCAATCATCTCATTGAAAGCGGACGCATTGCCCGACATTTCCAGACCCACGTCGAAACCTTCCTGCATCCCCAGCTGCTTCTGGGCGTCGGCGATCCGCTGATGCCGGGCATCCAAGACCAGTGTGGAACCCATCCTACGGGCCAATTCCAGCCTCCACGGATTGACGTCGGTCACCACCACATGCCGGCACCCGGCGTGCTTGACCACCGCAATCGCCATCAATCCGATCGGACCCGCACCGGTGATCAGCACATCCTCCCCTAAAACCGGGAAAGACAAAGCCGTATGCACCGCATTGCCGAACGGATCGAAGATCGAGGCCACATCGCGATCGATCCCGTTAGCATGGTGCCAGACGTTCGTCATCGGCAACGACAGGTACTCGGCAAAGGCCCCTGGCCGATTCACCCCGATGCCCTTGGTATCGGCACACAGGTGGCGACGCCCGGCCAGGCAGTTGCGACAACGCCCGCAAACCACGTGCCCCTCGCCGCTGACCACATCTCCCGGAAAGAAATCGGACACATTGGACCCAACCTCGACAATCTCCCCTACAAACTCATGCCCCACCACCAACGGGACGGGAATCGTCTTCTGAGCCCAGGCGTCCCAGTTGTAAATGTGCAGGTCCGTTCCGCAGATGCCCGTGCGGTCGATCCGGATCAGCACATCATTGATCCCCGGCTCCGGCCGCGGGGCGTCGTTGAGCCAGAGCCCTTTTTCAGCCCGGCTCTTGGTTAGTACTTTCATCGCTGGATTGCCCCCTGCCCGTCGGCCCGGCACGCCTTCAAAGTTCCCAACCCGAACGGTATTCGGCATGGAGGTACTGATTGGCCGGTTCCGAATTGGTGATACGAAAAGCTACCCCGTCCCACTCGATCCGCTGTTCCATCTTCAAAGCAATATTGCCCAATAAACACGCCTCGTTCAGCGGCCCCGCATAATCGAAGGCGCAACTCGGCTCCCGGGGATCCCCGTGGCGAATCCCGTCCACCCAGCTCTGGTAAAGGCCGCCCGGACGCCGCAACGTGCGCGGGACGTCTTCAAAATCCCCAACTGATTGGTGGCCAGGTCCGATGACCGCCTTGGTCCCCACCAGCAGCGACCCGTTCGGCGCCGGAGTGGCGCCCGCCAATAAATCGGCCGGCGGGAAATGGCCCCCGTCGTACCAGAAGATCTTGGTTGTAGGACGGTCCCCCGTCGCCGCGAAATCAAACTGAAGCGTCGTGGCAGCCGGAAACATTTCCGTCACCGGCCCGGAAGTCTCCAAAACTTGAACACTTGACGGCGCCCCTAATTCCAACCCCCAGTAAGCCGAGTGCCATTGATGCGGGGCGATGTCGCCCAAAGCCCCGGTCCCGAAATCCCACCAGCCACGCCACACAAACGGATGGTAGACGTACCCGCCTCGCCGCCGATTATCCGGAAGATCGTATACCGGATGCCCCGCAGGCCAGCGCGCCACAAACGGCCGCATCGGAGCCGGACCGATCCAGGATTCCCAGTCCAGCGACTCGGGAACCGGTTCCTCACCCGACGGGCGATCAAAACCCTGCGGCCATATCGGACGATTCGTCCAATAATGCGCCTCGATCAAGTCGCCCAAAGCCCCACTGCGAATGATCTCCACCAATCGAATGACATCCTCGTTGCCACGGGCCGGGGTACCCATCTGCGTGACCACTTGCTGCTCCGCCGCGACCTCACGCATCACCCGCGCTTCATACACGCTCCGCGTCAACGGCTTCTCGCAGAAACAGTGCAAACCCTGCCTCATCGCGCGAACCGCCGCCGCCGCATGCGTGTGGTCCGGCGTGCTGATCACCACCGCATCCAGTCCGTCCGCATGATCCAGCATGTGGCGGAAATCCGTGTCCGTGCGAGCACCGGGATATCGCTGTGCGGCTTGCTGCAAACGCCCCCGATCCACCTCGCACAACGCCACAATCCGCACCCCCGGCAACGCGGCCACACCCTCCATGTTCGCCCGGCCACGGCCACCCGTCGCGATGATCCCCACCTGGATCGCTTCGTTCGCCCGGGAACCTCGTGCCAATCCGCCGGGAATCAATATCGCACTCCCTAAACCGGTGGCAACCGACTTCAACCACATTCGGCGGCTCAAATGGCATGAATTCACGGCAGAAACCTCCTTCGCTACCAAACACGCAAAAAACAGAAACCCTCCACCCGAGTTTAACCGAACTTCTCCCCGCACGGCACCCAACGGTTCAAATTCCGCCTGACCAAGCAATACCATTGCCAATTGCCACAAAAGCAGCCTAATCGGGGACCGCTGAGGTGGAGCCAAAACGGCTATTTCGAGGCCAAGTCGATCACACTTTCCTGACGCTCGCTATCCAGCACCATGATCTTGCCATCCCCCATCCGCCCAGAACGAGCCACGTTGACGATGCGGCGAATCACTTCGTCAACCCGGGACGCTTCCACCCAAATCGAAAGCTCGACCTTGGGCAGAAACGCCATCGCATATTCCGTCTCCACATAATCTTCCAAGTAACTCTTTTGACGACCATACCCCTTCACCTCGCGTACCGTCAACGCCTCCATAGGGGCGCGCTTTAGCGCGTCCAGGACGTCTTCTGCAAGATGAGGCCGCACGATAGCAATCACCTGTTTCACGTTTCTCACCACCCAATTGGGAACCGCCGTCCGAGGACCTACAGAAACCGAATCATGCCTGTCCTCTAACTCAACACACAAATTCTACTCGTCCCCGCCCACAACTGCCACCATATGAGGGCACCGCAATTTGAGGACAGGCGCAATTTGAGGACACAATTTGAGGACAGGCAGAAACCAATAGTGTCCTGTCCTCGAAATCGTGTCCTCGAAATCGTCACCATGTCATTTCATGCCTGTCCCAGAATTTTTGTCCCAGAATTTTGCGATTCAAAAACCGTGCCGGACGGGATTGCGCCTGTCCTGAAATTCCTGCCTGTCCTGAGATTCCTGTTGAAATTCCTGGAATTTTTCGGAATTTGAATTTTGAATCGGCGCGGGGGAGACTCTAAGAGGGGGGAGCGTGGGGCGGGCGATCTGGTCGGTGCACACAATTCGGCACTTGGCCAGAAAAAAAAGCGCGGCCGCCGATTTTTTTCTCGCAGCCGCTTGAAAAATCGTTCCTATAATGATCAAATGCGTTGGCAGAAATGCCGTGTCCACGCACTCTAGTCGGGATGTTTTGATTGACTGACAAAGGAGCAGTCAAATTAGGGGTTAAAACGTTGGAGCGCAAGGATTGCCACTAGATCGGATTAGATATGAAAAGACAATCGTTGGTGTTCGTTGCGCTGTTCTTGTCGTTGGTCGCCGGAATTTTGGCTTCCGAGGTGCTGTCGCATCATAATCACGGACAGCCCGATCGAGACGCCCCGGTGCAAAGCGGACCGGCTATTCCAGAGTCCCCTCACCTGTCGCATTCGCAAATCAGCCACTAGTGCCGCAAGTCACAATGAATGGGCCACCAAGGCCGGAAGTTGCCTTGCTGCGCTCCCCCGATAGGCTGAGCATTCCTGCCCGACGGACGTAGGGTCATCAACAAGAACGTCGCACTGATTACGAATCCCTCACTGTGGATCCACCATGGGGATCGTCGGGCAGGAATACCCAACCTACGGACCAATTGAGTACTATCGTTCGAGCTGTTTTGTTGCCTCTTATGGGTTTTATGTAACGTGAATTGTGATTTGCACCACTAGGCGGAGGACGTGCTCAGGATTCGTCAGCCGCCTCGGAGGGCGATTCCGATTCGGGCGGCGGTGGCAATTCGATGGCGTCGGCTTGCATTTCTACGTAGTTTCGCAGCAAACGATGCATCGTTTGGAATTCTTCTCGCGTGGTGAGCATCTGGTACTGCGGATCGCGGGCAACCGAATCGAAACGCGATAAGACCACGCTTGTCGCTTCGACATCCGTGGAGGTCAAGTCGTCGCTCTGACTGGGCGGCGCGAGATAACGCTTCCAGGAATCATCCAACAGCGGGGAAAGCCGCTGCCAAGCGTTGGTTATTTGCTTGGGCGTCGGTGGTGTCGCGGGCGTCATCGAAGGCAATCGAGGGGGAGACGGAGCGACCGCTCGCTCGCTGCGCTCGCGGGCAATCGGAGCGCTAGCCGTGCCGGTCAGCTGGCTAACCTGCTCCAGTAGACGAGCGGCCGATGCGGGATACTGTGTTCCGGGAACCAGCGGGACCGTACCGGGCGCCAGGCTGGCCGATTGGTAGTAGTTTTGGGTGGACGCTGCGTCGACTTGCAGGGCCGAACCATCCAAGGAAACGCCGGCGAACAGACCGCGGCTGCGGCTGTAGCTGTAGATCTCCGCTCCCAAGCGGGCGTCGGTGGCGGCTGCCGCCTGACGGCCGACGGGGCCCGCCGCAGCGGCAGCATCGACTCCGATGGTGAATTTGCCGTCCAACAGTCCGCGTACGCTGTTCTGGGTACGGAATACCAGGATGACATCGGTTGCCTGTAAACCGATTTGCCAGCCGACGCTGCCACCGGTCAGGGCAACAAAGGCGGGCGACTGCCACTGGCCGTTGTGGTCGCGAATCAGGACCACACCGCGACCATGCCGGACCCCGACGACGAATCCGCCCTTGACCACATCGGGCACGATCACCAACCCCTGCGCATCTTGGAGTAACGCCTCGGGGATCGTGCTGTCCGGGTTCCCCATCACCCCGTTCATCACCGAGATGGCGGCCAGCACGACTCGTTCTTCGCGCCACTGCGCGTGAGCGGTTTGCATACCCAACAACATGAGGGCTGTAGAAGCCAAGACGAGGATGGCTTGCGATTTCACAACGGACTCCTTTCCGCAGCGGCATGGCACGTGGGGTCCCGGGTATCGGCACCGCCACTGAACGCTGGTTTCATGCGGATTCTACTCGGAATCCTGTGTGGACCGCAACGTCGAATTCATCCGACGCGAAAACGCGGATGGCTTTCGACCGGCCGCCTATCCCGCTCCATTGCCAATTGGCTGAGGGCCGTATCCATCATGGCGACGGCGGGAAACACATGGCGCGCGTCCTCGGCCGGTCCGTAGAGCACGAAATCCCCTCCCACGGCTACCGTGGAGGCGATTGCCGAAGCAATGCAGGAGTGATAGGCATGCGGCCCCATCTTGGTTTTCAAGCCGCGCCACATGGCAATCGCATTGTGGACTCCTCCACCTGCCGGCAAACCGAACTGGTCTTTGATGGTATGGATGGCGCCACAAGCCGAACCGAAGCTGGCGAGATCCAGCACGCAGGTATCGACCAGCAACTGGTCGATCCCCGCCTGCTGACATTTCGGCAGCAATTCCCGCACCGCCTGAACGCGGCCCGCGGCGGTGAAGTCCAACAGGTAGTAGGTCAACAGGATGGCGCTCTTGACCCCGGCGTCTTGAATCGCTCGCAATTCCTCGTCGGTGATCTCGGGCTGAACCGAATTATAGACCACGCGATCGTTCAAACCGGCCTCGGCGACGTACTGCAGGCCGGCCAAGCGTACTTCGGCGGTGGTGCCGTCGATCAACAGGGGAGCCTTTGAGACCCGGGCGGCGAACTCCAAATGCTTCCGAAGCGCTTGCGGCGTCGCTCCTACCACGTCCAGCATGCAGGGATTGCCCGTTTTCTCGGCATACGCATCTTGCTCGCGAATCACGTGTTCGGCTTCCTCGGCGCGGAATTCGCCTTGCTCTTCGTCCACCACCACCTTGTGGCCATGGTAGAAGATGGACCCGATCAAGACGGTGGGCTGGACACCGGGTTGGCCACCGACGCCGACACCGCCGATCTGGAAGGTTTTCTGATCGGCCGCAAACTCCAGCAGGCCGCGCTGGGCAGACATTTCGGACGGGACGGACATGGGTGCATCCTTTGGCAGGAGAGAGGGGGGGCACGGGGGTGGCGGTCCGCCCTGGTAGCAGGCGGACCCCTGATTTATTGGTGGCGTGAGCGGGATCAGGAGCCTATGGGCGGCAGCCCAGCCAAGGCCATGGCGATTTCTTCCTCCGGGTAGTCATAGTCCATCAGCTCTCCCCCCATGTAGGCAGTATACGCTGACATATCAAAATGGCCGTGGCCACACAGGTTGAACAGGATGGCACGGCTGACCCCCTCTTCGCGGCAGCGCACGGCCTCACGAATCGCCGCCGCCACGGCATGGTTGGCCTCCGGCGCTGGCAGGAT
>SLEY01000456.1 GCA_007124535.1 Planctomycetaceae bacterium | reverse complement strand
GGTGCGCGGGAAGAGGAATCTCCGCTTGTTTCGCGTCTTCCGGCGTCTGGCAGGTGGCACAGCGGCGTGCGGTGACCTCTTGAAACACGGTTTCGAATTGCTCCGGCCACACGTGGCGGCAGCCGCGGTGATCGCGGGGGTTGGAATCGCTGGTGCCGTCGTAGGGGACGTTCAGATCGATCCGGGCGATCGATCGACGCCCACGGCCCCGGCTCCTCGCCGTCCGCTGCACCGTTTGCCAATCGAAAGGAAACTTCGTAAAGCACCCAATTTTGGCGCCTGTCACCTCGTCCGCGCCCATCGAATGTCGGCAGCGAGACGTAATCGAGCGGATTCTACGACACTGCAGGCTTTCATCACCAACCGGCCTCGTACGACAGCGGGTCCCCTTCCAAATCCATGCGGGGCACGTCCTTCAACAAATCCTGGATCGGCCGGAAGGTGGCCAGGATCGCTTGGTAATCCGGGTCGTCCACCGATGTGAATACGGCTTGACCACATGCTTCGGTGCCGCCAGACCTCTTTGCCAGAGGCGCCAGCAGGAAACGATTCATCTCGGGTCGCTCGATCCGTAGATACCATTTTCGAGGTATTTCTACTTGTTTCGAGTCTTCCGGCGTATGGCAGGAGGCACAGCGGCGTGCGGTGACTTCTTGAAACACGGTTTCGAATTGCTCGGGCCACATCTGGCGGCAACCGCGGCGATCGCGGTGGTTGGAATCGCTGGTGCCGTAGTAGGGGACGTTCAGATCGATCCAGGCGAACACGCGACGCTGATCGTCTTCGGTCATTTGGATTCGCGGGTTTCCCTCTTCGTCCGGGTGGCCTTCGAGGATCAGGTCGGCCAGTCGGCTGGCCGGCGACCCCCAGAAATGGGGTTCGATTTCCAGGATATTGGTTTCGGAGCCGTTGTAGGTGGAGATCCAGGAGGTGAATGGATTGCGGAAATCCGCTTGGCGCGCGCCGCCCAGCAAGGGATTTTCGGCGGGCGTCCCCTGCCGGACCAGGGTTTCGTAGGACACGTTGAAGAAGTCGGTTTTGTCGGAGGACAGATCGACGTCGCCTTGCGGATTGCGGGTGTTGTGGCAGTGGAGGCAGTTTCGGTTCAATACGGGCTGGACGATTCGGGGGTAGCTGAATCCGTCGCGACCCCATTCGGGCGGCTCCAATTGGCGGGGGAGTTGACGGAAGGCTGCGGGCAAGGCGGTTTGGGGCGGGGCACTTGACCGCTCCTCATGGCACCCGATACAGCTCTGGGTCTCGCCGGGCATGAAATGGGTAAAGCTGCGCATCCGCTGGACGGCCCGCCCCTGAGCGTCCAGGGCCATGAAGTAGAGTGGTCGGCCAGCGGGGGCCTGAAAGGCAGCCGACCCGTCCGCTTGGACCGGAACTTCGCCCCACACGCGTTTCGGTGCGTAGGTGGCCCCGCTGGAGACGACCGGGAACTGGAAACCGAAGGCGCGGAGATTCGGCGAGATTTCCACGGGTTTGGCGATCTCTTCCACCACGCGAATCGCCGCGACCTCGCCCCGCGCCACCTGGGGTTCCAGCCCTCGATGTACATCCTGCAAGTAGATCGACGCCCACGGACCCGGATCCTCGCCGTCCGTCGACCCGTTGGCCAATCGCACGACCGGCGGCGCCGGTGTGGCCCGCAGGGGTTGCGGGTTGTAGAAGCCCAGACCGTCCTGCGGCCGTTGCAGAACGGCTTGCTCCGTGCCGTCATAATCGCGCAGCAGGATCGCCCCGTCGTAGGAGACCAAAAAGTAACGGGAATCCAAGGGGAAGGGATTTTCGTAGGGGCCCTGCACGCGATTGCCATCGCCCCGATCGACTCGTCCGATGTCCACCTCGGGCGTCAGGTTGCGGATCGCTTGCTGGGCATTGGCGCCATGGCGGCGGTCCAGGATCCCGACGCCGCCGCGAGCCGGGCCGTTGTGCGCGGTCAGCAGGCACAGCACCTTGTCCGAACCGGGGATCGAACGGGCTTCCATGAACGTGGCCGGACTCAAGACCCGGTTGCCATAGTAGACCTGCAACCCGGTGCCGTCCGGTTGAATCGTCCACAGACTTTGGATCGGGATGGCCGGGCGATCCACGTATTCCCAGCGGCTGTAGATGATTCGCCCGTCGTTCAACACGGTGGGCGTGAAGTCGTTCAGGTAATTGGCGGACAGGCGCATCACGTTGCCCCCGTCGCGGTCCATCCGGTACAACACGCCGACCGGCGAATCCCAGCAGTAGGCGTAGGCGCGGGCGCGGGTGGACAGGAACGCGATCCCGCCGTCGGGAAGCCAGCAGGGGTTGAAGTTGTACGCATCGCCGTCGGTCAGGGCGACCAGGTCCGTGCCGTCGACGTTCATGCGGAAAATCTGGTAGGTGTCCTCGCGGCGCTGCCGCCAACTGAATAGCACTTCGCGCCCGTCGTAGGACACGGCCAGGTCCAGCAACTGCCCGTCGGGCGAGTCGATCAGTTTTTCCAGACCGGTCTCCCGATCCCAGACGTAGAGCCCGCCGCCGGGCCGGAAGTCTTCATTGTGGTAGGTGTAGACATGCGAGGGGCGGAGGGCTTGGCGCTGAATCAGCAGCAGGCGGTCGAATCCCAACTGCCCGGCCGCAACCCGCGCGGTTAGTTGCGGACATTGGTCGATGTGCGGCGGATCGGAGGGCGAGCGGAAGGGGTCCAACTGGTCCGCTTCCCGCGGGGCGGCAAAGACCTGGATCT
>SLEY01000084.1 GCA_007124535.1 Planctomycetaceae bacterium | reverse complement strand
GTTTCTACGGACGAGCTGAATGAAATGCGCCTGCGGGGCGAAATTCACGGCGTCCGGGATGGGACCAGTTGGAAGTTCAAGTCCAGCGAGGTGGAACGTGTGGCCGAGGAGAGGGAGGGCGGTCTGGACGAGTCGAGTGGTAGTTCGTTCGATTTGGAGGACAGCGCAGGAACCTCGTCCGATCTGGATCTGGGCATCGAAGCCGCGGACGTCGATGCCCCGACCGCGATCGGTTCGATGGAAGATTTCGAGGAGATGGGCGTGAATCCGGCGGAGGCGCCCCAAGCAGCGGCTGACCAGGCGGAAAGTTCCAGCGATCTCTCATTGGACGACAGCGAAGGCGAGAGCAGCGTCGATCTGATGGAAGGAAGTGGGTCGGACCTGCTGGATTCCCGCGCCGGTTCGGGAGGAAGTGACGAACTCGGCTTCGAAGGCAGCGATCTCAGTCTCTCCTCGGGAGATTCTTTAGACGATTCCAAAGCCGACTCCCCCCCACGAGGAAGTGGCGCCGAACTCTCGATCGATGACGATGATGAATTGGCGCTGGGCGATGACGACGAATTGGTGTTGGGCAGTGGCAGCGGTGGCAGCGGCGATGTGACGGGCGGCTCCGGGGATACGGGGGTTAACCTGACCAGTCCCAGCGACAGCGGCTTGAATCTGGAAGAGGAACCACTCGATCTGGCGGGATCTTCGGTGTCCTCGCTCGAATTGCCGGAAGATGAGGATGACGAGATCCTGGATCTCGAAGCGCTGGAGAGCGGCTCGGACATGCAGATGGAGGCGGATGAAGACTTCAACCTGACCCCCTCCGACGCGGAAGGCGATGACGAGGAAGACAGCGGATCGCAGGTCATCGCTTTGGAGGATTCCGAGGCGTTCGAAGAAGAAGCGACGGTCTTGGCCACGGGCGAAGAGCCGGGCACGATCGACGGCGAAACGGAGGGCGAATTGGGGGGGCTGGGGCAAACGCAGGGAGCGATGGCGGTTCCTGCGAGTGCGTCGCCCGAAACGCCCTATTCGGTCTATAACATCGTGGGCCTGGTGGTCGTGGTCATGATCCTGGCTCTGGCGGGGATGTTGATGACCGATCTGATCCGGAATATCTGGAGTTGGGATCAGCCCTATACGGCCTCCACCTCGCTGATGGACTTGATGGTCAACGTCTTCGGCTTGGAGCCCTAGCTCGCCTGCGGACTCTTTGCGGACGGCGAACGGTTCGACGTCTTAACGGTCGGTTTGCTGCAACCGGCATCGGGCCTCGGTAATCTCGATCGCCTTCAGCAGCCCGCGCGCCTTGTTCAACGTTTCCTGATATTCGCCTTCGGGAGAGCTGTCCGCGACGATTCCTGCTCCGGCCTGGACGTAGGCCCGCTGGTCCTGGATCACAATGGTGCGGAGGGCGATGCACGTGTCCATGTTGCCATGATAGTCGAAGTGTCCCACCGCGCCGGCGTAGGGGCCGCGGCGATGGGGTTCCAATTCGTCGATGATCTGCATGGCTCGCACTTTGGGGGCCCCGGAAACGGTGCCGGCCGGCAGGCAGGCTTCCATCGCATCGAAGGCGTCACACCCCGCTTGCAATTGGCCCGTCACGTTCGACGTGATGTGCATGACATGGCTGTAGCGTTCGATGACCATCACGTCGGACAATTCCACCGTCCCGTAGCGGGCCACGCGGCCCACGTCGTTACGGCCCAAATCGACCAGCATCACATGTTCGGCGCGTTCCTTGGAATCCGCCAATAGCTCGGCCGCCAAACGCTGGTCCTCCGCTTCCGTGGCCCCCCGCGGGCGAGTTCCCGCCAGCGGACGGACGGTGACCTTGCCGTCCATGACACGGCACATGATTTCCGGCGAACTGCCGACCAGCGTCACCCCCGAGGTACGGAGAAAAAACATGAACGGACTGGGATTGACCACTCGCAGCGTGCGGTACACCTCTAAGGGGTCCGCACGGAGCGGTACTTCCAAACGTTGGCTCAAAACCACCTGAAAGATGTCCCCCGCCCGAATGTACTCCACACAGCGCCGCACGGCCCGGGCAAAGTCTTCCGGACGAAAATTCGAGACCGAGGCCAGGTTCACATCGCCCCGCGTGTCGATATCCGCACATTGCAGTTCGACTTGGCTGGCCACCAATTGCTGCACCATGCCATCGACTCGCTGGCAGGCCTCGCGATACACGGCCGCGCGATCCGCACCTTCGTCCACGCGGGCCGTCGCGACGACAAACATCGTCTTGTCGATATTGTCGAACACGATCATTCGATCATAAAAGGCGAACGCCATATCCGGCAGTTGGCGATCATCCTCGGGCGGGTCGGGCAAATCCTCGGCATAACGGACCATGTCATACCCCAGGTAGCCCACGGCTCCCGCGGAAAATGGCGGAAGCCCTGGCGGCTGCGCCGCGCGACAGGCGGTCAATTGGCGGCGGATTTCCCGCAAAGGATCGGCAGAACGATAGGTCCGAGCGCCCCGGGAATCCGTTACCGTGACCTGATGATCGCGCACGGTATACTCGCAGAACGGCTCCGCCGCCAAAAAGCTGTATCGGCCGACCCGTTCCCCACCGACCACACTCTCGAAAAGACAAGCGCTGCCGCCAGTATCGATTTTGTGAAAGGCCGTGACGGGGGTCAAGAGATCGCTGACCAAACGGCGGTAAACGGGCACCAATTGGTGCTCCTCCGCCATCTGACGAAAGGTTTCCAAGTCCGGCAG
>SLEY01000589.1 GCA_007124535.1 Planctomycetaceae bacterium | reverse complement strand
ACCTACCCCGACGCCAACCGCGAGCAGACGGTGTACCTGTATCATGTGCCCACCGAACGGCGGATCGAACTGGGCCGCTTTTACTCGCCGCCTGAATATCGGGGGGAATGGCGAGTCGATACGCATCCCCGGGTCAGCCCGGACGGACTGTCGATCGTGATCGACACGCCGCACACGAGTGAGGGCCGGCAAATGCACTTGATCGACATCAGCCAAATTGTGGGTTAAGAGGGACGGCGGCAAGCGCTCGGGCCGATTCCGGCAATTCACCTTTCGGAATTCGGCCCGTTTCTTATAATGGGGGCTTTGACCGTCAAACCTCAGGATTCAGTGGGAGGCAATCATGGCAACAGGTTTTGGGATCGTCGGATGCGGCATGATCGCAGGTTTCCATTCAAAGGCAGTCGCAGATATCCCGGGAGCCCAGGTGACCGCCTGTTTTGACACCATCCCCGAGGCCGCAGATCGTCTGGCCAGCCAGGTGGGTTGCCAAGCCTATTATCGGTTGCCCGACATGTTGGCCGACCCGCAGGTGGATGTGGTGACGATTTGTACGCCGAGCGGGGCGCACATGGAGCCGGCGGTTGCCGCAGCCAAGGCCGGCAAGCACGTGATTGTCGAGAAACCGCTGGAAATCACCCTGAAACGCTGTGATGCGATCATCCGGGCCTGCGAAGAAGCGGGCGTCGTCCTGGCCACCATCTTTCCCTCGCGCTACCACGAATCGTCCCAGTTGCTGAAACAGGCGGTCGAAAAGAACCGCTTCGGAAGGCTGACCATGGGCGATGCCTACGTCAAATGGTATCGCTCGCAGGAGTACTACGACAGCGGGGCCTGGCGCGGCACTTGGAAACTGGATGGAGGCGGGGCCCTGATGAATCAGGCGATCCACACGGTCGATCTGTTGCTCTGGCTGATGGGGCCGGTCGCTGCGGTTTCCGCCCATACCGCGATGCTGGCTCACGAGCGAATCGAGGTGGAAGACGTGGCGGCTGCCACCGTGCGCTTCGAAAACGGTGCGATTGGAGTGATCCAGGCCAGCACGGCGGCCTATCCGGGGTTCCTGAAGCGGATCGAGCTGCACGGATCGGCGGGCACGGCGGTGCTGGAAGAGGAAGATATTTCGGCGTGGCAGTTTGAAAAAAGCGAGCCCGAGGACGAGGACCTGTTGAAACGCATGGCGGGCAAAACCCAGACGGGCGGCGGGGCAGCGGACCCGGCGGCGATCGGCCATCATGGCCATACCGCGCTGTTCCAAGATGTGCTGCAAGCGATGGAAAGCGGCCGAGCACCGCTGATCGACGGCCATCAGGGACGCCGCTCGGTCGAAGCCATCTTGGCCATTTACGCGGCCGCGGAAACGGGCCAGACAATCTCGCTGCCCCTGAAACACGATCCGGTTCTCCAGGCGCGCCAGCAATTCGAACAGGCAGAGTGACCGATGCGGCAGCTAATGGATTGGCTGGGCTATCTGATGGTGCGCGTCGTGATCTGCTTGATCCAGGCGACCCGGCTGGATACCTGCCAGACGGGCGCCCGCTGGCTGGCCTACGTCGCCTATGACGTCCTGCGGGTGCGACGCGCGGTAATCGACGACAACCTTCGCCAGAGTTTTCCCGAGTTGACCTCGCAGCAGGTGCGGCGAATCGCCCTGGGCATGTGGGAACATCTGTTCGTGATGGTCTGTGAGATCGCGCACACGCCCCGAAAGGTGCATGAAACCAACTGGCGGCGCTACGTGCACCCGCACCGCCAGCGCGACGCCTTGCGATACCTGCTGGACACGCGTCCGGTGATTCTGGTTTCGGGGCATTTCGGGAATTTCGAGCTGACGTCTTACATGATCGGTCTGTGGGGGTTCTCGACGCATGCGATCGCTCGGCCGTTGGACAACCCCTATCTGGATCGCTATCTTCGCCGTTTTCGCGCCGCCCACGGACAGTCCATGCTGCCGATGAAAGGCAGTTCGGCCGATGTGGATCGGGTTCTCAGCGAGGGAGGGGTGCTCGCGCTGCTGGGGGACCAGGCTGCGGGCCCGCAGGGGTGCTGGGTGGATTTCCTGGGCCGCCCCGCCTCGTGTCATAAAGCGGTGGCATTGTTCACCCTGATCAGCGGCGCCCCGCTGCTGGTTTGCTTCGGCAAACGGGTCGGCGGTCCCCTGGAGCTGCGGATGGGGGTCGCCGACATTGCGGACCCCCGGCTCGGCGGCGACCACCTGGCCGGTGTCAAGCCGCTGACGCGGTGGTACAATCAGGCTTTGGAGCGGATGATCCGGTCGGCTCCCGAGCAGTACTGGTGGGTTCATCGTCGTTGGAAAGGGCAACCGGGCCGCAGGAAGGCTCGCCCCGCCGCGGTTTCCGCGTCCACCTCGTCCCGAAAGGCCGCCTGAACGCAGCCTTGGGGGTCGATTACTCATGATGATTCGCTACCGACCGTTCCGAAATACCGATCCGCCCCACATTGCCCGGTTGTGGTCCAGCCAACCCCCAACGCGGACCCTGGTCCAGCCGTTGACGGTCCCCTTGCTGGAACAGCGGGTGCTGAACCGGCCCTACTTTGATCAGCGGGGTCTGATCGTCGCGGAGCAGGACGGTCGCGTGATCGGTTTCGCCCATGCGGGCTTTGGCTCGGACGCCAGCGGAGCGGCACTCAGCACCGACCGCGGCACGACCTGCATGCTGATGGTGGAACCGCAGCACCAGCAATCCGACCTCGGTGCGGAAATGCTGGACCGTTGCGAGCGTTATTTGGTCGAACGGGGCGCTCGCTGCCTGGGGGCCGGAAACGTTGCCCCGACCAACCCGTTTTACCTGGGACTGTACGGCGACCATCTCTCCCCCGGTTTACTCGAATCGGACACGTGGCGGGTGGGGCAATTTGAATCCGCCGGTTACCAGCGGACGCGGCGACAACCGGTTTGGGAACGGACGTTGAGCGATTTTCGCCCAATCCGCGATCGGTCGCAGCTGCAATTGCGGCGGCAATATCGCGTGGAATGGGACGAGGAGCCTGCGCCCGCGACTTGGTGGGAAGCCTGTACCCTCGATTCCCTCCCCCGCGCCTCCTACCGTTTGGCTTCTCGCCGCGGGGGCCAGCGCTGTGGTTCGGCCGTCTTCTGGGGACGGCCGGCCGGCAACCGCGTCACGCCTCAGGCCGTCGGGCTGCTGGAACTGCAGATCGACGAAACCTGCCGCGGCCAAGGCTTAGGCGCCTTCCTGCTGGGCGAGACCCTGCGGCGGATGCAATCGAACGAGCCCTCGGACCCATGCGAATGGACCGGCATCCGGATCTGCAGCGTCCAGGTGGACGAAGCCCAGGCCGCCGGAGTGGCCCTGCTTCGCAAGCTGGGGTTCCAACCGGTGGATTGCGGTCTGATCCTGCAAAAGTCGGCCCAGCAACCCGCCTGATCCGACCCCCTCACGCGGATTCTCGACCAACCCGCAGCAGTTCCTCTTCGGCTTCACGCGTCCATTGGCCGTCCGCCAGTTTCTCGGCCACGCTGGGAAAGCGGTGCTTCAAATCGGCCAAGGGAATCAATCCCACCTCGTGCAGGGCCGGGTACACGATGATCTTGCCTGCCATCGTACGATTCTCGACCGCCGCGATCCCATCGGTCGCCCCCTGCATCCCGCAGATGGCGTCCACCGAAGCGTTGGTATCCAGCTGATCCGCCTGGACCTTGCGCAGCACGATCCGCATGTCCTCGATCGCCGACCCGCTGGTGCCGAACATGAAAGCGCGTTTTTCGAGGTACCGGTCCAGATCCAGATCGTGGCGGGTCGTGGTCGGGATCCCGGCAAAGATGTTGATGATCGCCTGGTCCTCCGCCTGCTGGATCGCCTGAGCGACCAGGGCTGCCACCGGGGCCATCAGAACAATATAGCTGAAACGCTCCTCCAGCGGAGTCTGCTGGGGGTTGATCAACCGCAGGGTCACCCCCCTGGCCCGAGCCATGGGCTCCGCCTTGCGACGCAGGGATTCCAACCGCGCGTCCTCAAAATCCGTGCCGACGACCTGCATCCCCGCCGAACCTAGCGACACGGCCCGGAGCAGCTGCATTTGTCCCATCGGACCGCCGGCCCCCACAATCAAAACCCGATCCTGCGGACGCAATTCGCCATCCGCCGGGATGTGCCGATACCCCTCGGACGCATCGTCGCCCAGCGTGCCGATCCACCGCGTTCCGCCGTAATGCACGCGCCCCACACCGACCGAGACCGGCTGGCCGATCCGCTGGCCGCCGAGCACCGTGTTCAAAATGCCCCCGTTGGCCAGCTTGTCATTCAAACATTCCAGCGTCGCTTTGTCGGAGCCGAAATAAACAATGTCATCAAACGATTCCTGCGGCAGCCCCGCCACCTGCGGCCCCGCAACCTCCTGCACCTCGGCCGGCCCACCCGCGGGAGCATAGCACGACGTCAGATCTTGAGCTTGCCGCCCCTCGTCCACAACGACCAGCAGACGGCCGCCCGCACGGATCGTCTGCCGTTCCGGGGTCACGTACGAAGCTTCCACACAGGCCCAAGGTTCCACCAAGGCCAGCGCCGCAGCACTCTTTTCTTCACCGACCGGCAGCAGGAACCGTTCCCCGGAGGCATCTAAAACCACCCGTTCGTCGAACAGGGCGTACTCCTGCAAGCCCCCTTCCAGATTGTATCCAAAAGCCGCATTGGAACCGCTGGCCGTCCGCAACTGGCGATAGTCCGCCTGAACCAGACAACGTTCGCCCACCCGGTGATGGCGAACCCGTTCGCCCACCGCCACAATCCGGCCGACGACTTCATGACCCGGCACGGTGGGTTTCGATCCGGGAACGTAATTCCGCGCGCTTTCCAAGACGCCCGGCGCCACGCCTCCCACAATCTCGCACTTGCGCACATGCTGATCGAACTGTTTCAGCAATTTCAGATCGGAGAAACACAAACCCACCGCCTCGACCGCCATCAGGATTTCCTCCGGGCCGGGCCGCGGGACCTGCTTGGTGGTGTTCAAGGTCAGCTGATCCGGTCCGACCAGTTGGACCGCGTATTGGGTTTCGGGAAATGCATGCGTTTCAGTCATATAACTACCTGATTTTCATTATGTGGGCCTGCCTACCTTTGGCCGTCCCGTTTCCGTCGCTCATGATAACACGAGTTCCGGCCGCCCGCCACCGGACCCCAGATCGAGAGCTTTCGGCAAGTGTGCATGAAGGTGGAGCGGGGGTTGGGGTAGACTGGCGGTCGATTCTGCACTCGAAATGGAGGACGACCGATGCGAAATGGAACAAATGGAGCGGCCTCCTCAAGGGCGATCGCGATCTCCCACAAGTACCGGAATCAGGGCTCGCTTCGGAGCTTTCGAAGATGATCGAGATTCGCTTTGGCTCGAGGAAAATCGGGAGGAGCGAGTTTCACCGCACGTTGCAATACCTCTTCGGCCTCATCAAAACGGGCGGCCTGCAGAAGGGTGTACCCCAAATCGTTCAGGTGCACGTGGTTATCCGGCTCCAACGCAACCGCCCGCTGATGTTGCTCGACGGATTCCTCGAACTGTCCGGCTACCGCGAGGCAATATCCCAGACCGACGTGGTAGAGAGCGACCTTCGGGTACGCTTCGGCAGCAGCGGCATACAACTGCCCAGCACGCTCGGCGTCATCCTGGTCGATTAAGAAGTCTCCGGCCGTGTCGATGATTTCAGCCAGGTCTTCCGTGTCGGGGGGCAATGTCGTCAATTTCAAAAAGAGCCTCAGGGCCTCGTCAACGCGGCCGTACTGGTACTCTAACGAACCCACGGCCAATATCGCTGGAGCAAAGTCGGGGTCGATCGCCAGCGGGGCCGCCGCATCATGCCACGTCGGATGCACCATATCCGGCGCCCCCATCGCCTGAGCCATGAGCATCGAGGCGTGGGCGTGATCGTGCGCCCACTGGGCCGCTGAACGTCGTTTCTCCGCGGGAGCGCTGATGTACTGTTCACGCAAAGCCCGCAGTTCCTCGTCCAGCTGGACCAACTCCCGGAACGGAATGTCCGCCAAGCTCGGCGGTCCTGGATCTCGCCGCGTCGGTGTCTTGCCACGTTTTTTCATGCGATCAAACCTATTTTGGGTACGAGTCATTCGGTGCTCACCACGGTGCTCTTTATTGTGATTGGGGGCGCCGTGGCAGCTTGTGTGGTGCGAGACAACTTGCCGGATTATGCCGCAATTTCCCGCGATCTGCAATGACGTTTGGCCGGAAGGGGTAGCACGGCGAGGGGGAAGGCGGCAGCCGCACAACGCGACGTGGGCGGGAGTTGGGTGGCGTAAATGGTGATTCTGCGAGCACTTACGTTCGCAGTACCGCAGGTTGCGGACAAGGGGGGCCAAGTATCCCCGACAGGATTCGAACCTGGAACCTTCGGCTCCGGAGGCCGCCGCCAAAATCTCCGAAAACCAAAGCGGAGCAACCCCTTACGACGACAGCCAACCCCCGGGGTGCTTCCCGTGGTGCCAAGGAGTTTCGTACGATCTGCCGCGATCTTCACGAATTTGCCAGCCAAGTCGTTCTGACACGGTGAAATACAGGCTCCTCTGCGAGCCGAACCGGGCCGCGAATTCTGTCGCTGACGTCCCCTGAGCGCGTCCGGCCACTACCGATTAGGCCCCCATGTCGAGCGACCCAGGCTGCCCGTTTCTATGCCACGCCCCGTGGGTCGGCCCGAAAAAACCGTGGTCGCAGTCCACGCCCGGAAGAAGGGCCGCACAGGGGGCCACGTCGGGCCCCACAGCGGCCAGAGACGCTTCCGGGGCAGCCAAGGCGGAGGATTCCCCACCCCGTGGACACCACGCCACACGGCATAGATTCGGTGATCAGCCCATCCGGCCGAGGTCGGCAATTCAGGTGGCGATCGGTCGCTCACCCGCCCGCCGCCCGCGTTCTGAGAAGGGTATCATTCGATGTCACCCGCCTGCGAATTCACACTGCGACGATGGTAGCGATAGGAAGTGGCTGATACACTCCCTGGAAACCTTGAGCATCGCGGACCTGCGACTGCGAGAATCACTGGGCGGGGCGCTGAAGTGGTACGAACGGAAAGCGGCGTAGGTGGAATTCGGCTGGGGAACCATTCGGCGCGGGACCACGTTCTCTGGGGAATGAGTGCCCCTGAGTCCAGCCACGTGGCCACAGGTTGGTCCGTGTGGGCGTTTACGGTCGAAGGGGGCTTGGTTGCCGGTCGGTCTGTTCGTCGCGGCGTGGGCTACCTATTGGCGCTTCGCCGCCGAACGGCAGGCCGCATTCTTCCGCCGTCATCTGGGCGAGCCGCCCCCGTGGTCGGACGACGAGATCCTGCAGACCTACAAGTTCACCAACGCCTACCGCGCATCCGATCGGGTGAGCCAATACTTGATCCGCAACGTGATCTATCGCGGGCCAGAAGCAACCGACGAGGTATTTTTCCGCACCATCCTGTTCAAACTGTTCAACAAAATCGAAACGTGGGAACTGCTGAACCGCGAACTTGGCGAGCTAACCTGGGATACCTACTCATTCGAGCGTTACGATCGCGTATTGACGAGTGCCATGGACCGCAAGGAAACGATTTACTCGGCGGCGTACATTATGCCTTCGGGAAGCAGACAGAACGGCAGCACGAAGAAGCACCGTAGCCACTTGAGGCTGCTGGAACGGATGATGGACGATCGCCTTCCCGATCACATCGCGACCGCGTGTGCGTCATGAACGACCTCAGTCCGGGAATGTTGACTTGGTGACGGTGAATGTCCCCTACTCGAATCCTCGGGAACTCCTGTGCTCGTCCTCGATAACCCGCGTCAAACCGTTGCCCAGAGACCTACCAACCAGATTCATCGTCTTCCTCCTGGTAACGATGCAAAGGAGAGAGGGGAGACATGCCGCCGATTCTACCTGTCGTTGCGAACCATCGCAACCATTTCGTTCGCGTTCCGACGTGCGGGCGGGGGATGCCCACGCGGTAAAAAGTCACCGACTCCGCGCAGAACCGCGTACGTACCCGGTACTGCTGGGAAGCTCTGCTCGGCTGAATCCTGACGACATAAGCATGCACGTGAATGCTTGTGCACTGATGGGATGACCGAGCCCCTTCTTTGTGGCGGATACGGCAATTCCCCCGCCAGACCACAACCTCGTCCATCGCACGCACAACCGCCTACGTCCGCGGTGCTGCGCCGAGCGACCGCGAAGACGAACCGGCCCGCCGCCGCCCTCCGAGAAAGCGGATCGGCGATCGTGATCCGAAGGCGGCGATGGCGAGGGGCGAGGGCGGCTGCCGCCGGGTTCGCGGATTCTTCACGGATGGGCGATGGCGACGTGGTCTCATTCGCCTGGCCGATCCGGCCTGGCATCGCGCACGCACAACCGCGTACGTACCCGGTACTGCTGGGAAGCTCTGCTCGGCTGAATCCTGACGACATAAGCCTGCACGTGAATGCTTGTGCTGTGATGCGATGACTGAGACCCCCTCTTTGTGGCGGAGGCGGCAATTCCACGACAGACCACAACCCCGTACGTCCGCGGTACTGCGAGAACCGATTCGAGGGACCGCGAAGAACAACCCGTCTCGCCGCCGCCCTTCGACGAAGCGGACGCTCGATCGTGATCCGCAGGTGGCGACGGCGAGGGGCGGCTGCCGCCGGGTTCGCGGATTCTTCGCGAATGTGGCCGCGACGGCGACCTGGGCTCATTCGCCTGTCTGATCCGGCCGGGTATCCCGCCATCCACAACCCCGTACGTCCGCGGTACTGCGCGAACCGACCATTGACCACGGCCGAAGAACAACCCATCCCGCCGCCGCCATCCAAGGAAGCGGGACGGTCGATCGTGATTCGCAGGCCGCGGTGGCGAGGGCGACGTGGGCTCACTCGCCTGGCCGATCCGGCCGGGTATCGCGCCACCCACAACCGCATACGGCGGTTCTGCGAGAACCGACCGCCAACCACGGCCGAAGACCACCCCGTCCCGCCGCCACCCTCCGAGGGACGGTCGGTCGTGATCCGCAGGCCGCGGCCGCGATGGCGACGTGGTCTCATTCGCCTGGCCGATCCGGCCTGGTGTCCCGCCCCACACAACCGGGTACGTCCGCGGTTCTGCGCGAACCGACCGCCGAGACCACGGCCGAAGAACCAACCGTCTCGCCGCCGACCTGGGAGGAAGCGAAACGGTCGATCGTGATCTCTTCCGCGTTCGAGTGGCTGACCGCAACCAGCGGGTCACGGTGGGCGATTCTTCAGGAAGCAAGCACGCCTCGGAGGTGTTTCTGAGAAATCGTTCACGCGAAGTCTTCCGGGCTAAGGATGTGGTCGCGGATATCTGCCGCACGTCTTATCACGTCGATGGTGATAGCCCTATTGGCCTATCGTGTGCCAAATATACGAGCTACTGACTCAGACACCCCCGTTCCGGGTGCCTGGCAACTCGGTGGCCGTTGCAGCTAGCGCCTCCTTCCCGCTCGGGATACGGACGCTACACTCGGAAGAACGTCCTCGAGCAATTTGTCATCGGCCAGAGCGGCATCGACCGCTGCCTCATCCTCCATGACTGTCAGGCCCGTACGCAGGTCTTCAGCTGCGTCCAACAGCAAGTGATCTTCCTCCTCTGGCAGCACTCCATACGCGATCAGACCAGCTACATGATTGGTGAACGCATTGAGCTGGTTCAGCGCCACGTGCGTTTGGCCAGCATCCAGACTGCGCTGAATTTGATCGAGCTTGACCCTGAGCGAACGGGTTTGCCCGCGATTGAGCACACCTTCGTCGAACCGGTGCTGAATGCTCGCCGAAATTGCTTCGATCTGCTCAATGGGCCGCATCTCCAAGGCACCAACATCCACAGTGCCAACAAAACGAGGAAATCCCGGACCGCGCTGATCAAATTCCAGGGGCTCTCCGTTGGGATCGACCGCCAACTCGTCATTGCCCGCGTTGATCGCCGGACTCCCAGGCAACAGGGCGATGGTTTGTGTGGGACCGCCGTTGTCCTGCAAACCGTTCGGATCCAGTAACGGGTCCACACCGACTTGGTTGCCGTCCACACCATCTTCGATACCACTGCCATCCCCATCTTGAATAACGTTGTACGCGGCAATGATCCTATGGGCATTCAGGATGTCTGGTCCGCTCGAAGCTGAGTTGCCACCTACAAGGGAATTGTTGATCGTCAGGCTGGACCCGTTGAAAATCCCGCCACCGTGGTATCTCGCCCGATTGTTGGCGAGTGTGCTGTTGGTGATCGTCAGCGTCCCTAAGTTTTCTATACCACTGTCGTCACGCGCCGCCGAATTGTCAGCGAGCGTACTATGGGTGTCTTCCAGCCAAGCTCCGTTGAAAATAGCGCCACCCGACTGGTTCGCCGAGTTGTAGGCCAGCGTGCTGTTGATCACCGCCATTGTGCCGGAGTTGCTAACGGCCCCTCCGTAGTGCGCCGAATTGTAAGCCAGCGTGCTGTGGGTGACCGTCAGCGTATCCCGGTTATCAATCCCGCCGCCATACCACTCCGCCGAGTTGTTGGCCAGCGTGGTGT
>SLEY01000349.1 GCA_007124535.1 Planctomycetaceae bacterium | reverse complement strand
GCGGCGCGATCCGCCTTCTTCAGTTCTTCGAACTGCTCGAAGGTGATCTCACGGGAATCGGAATTCCGGTCTTCTTCCAACGGTCCACTCCCTGCATCCATTTCATCACAACCCAAAACCCAAACGCCGAACGTCTTCTACCGCATGCGGCATCTCGATTCTGGCCGTTTTGCTATCTTTGTCAAGACGGCATATGCTGACATATTGTCGGATCTTTTGGTCGAGTCAGCGTGTCGAGTTCAGGTCCAGGCCGCGCTCTCCGATGCGGTTTCTGTGTTGGCACGTCGCCCCAGCCGCTCGAGACCAAACCGCCTACCCACTGTGGGGGCCTATCGGCGCCTGGGACCGATAGCCCGACACCAGACCGCTCAAATCGGTGGGAAGTTCGCCGTGTTCCTGCCGGAACTGCCGAATCGCCAGACCCGCGATTTCCGATTATGGAACGATACGCAGTGAACCGGGCTTGGATAGCCCGTTAGAATAAGCAGAGAGGCGAGGAAAAGACGGCCGCCCGAAACCGCTGGGGCGCCGGCAGCGCCGGCGACACATGCCAGCGGTTGAAAGGACACGGGGCGGAAGATGCGAAAGGGCAAGCAACGAAAGCGAATTTTGCTATACGCCCAAGCACGGAAGTTGGCTGAACATCGCCGAGAATGAATTGAGTTCGCTTACACGGCAGTGCGTCGCTGGCCAGCGTTTCCCAGACACATCGACACGCTGCGCGCCCGTGGGGTTCTTTGCGGCGTTCGCGGTCGCGGGCTGCCGGTTATTATGGGATGATCGGGTTTTGATTGGTAGTCGGCAGCAGGGCTGGACAGACCGCCGCGTACAGGGGGCCGGTCCGGTTTCTTATCAGGAGACACGACGATGTGGGATTTCACGACGACGATTTCTCGGCGGAAATATGCTTGGTTTGCGGTTGGTTGGTTAAGCGTGTTGATCGGGTCAGCGAGGATTCGGACGGTAGCCGGCGGGAATACCAGGCGATTGCCCCGCGGGAGGAGTATCCCTGGATTCACCGCTACGAGGCGGGCGAGCGGTTGCCGGAGGAGTCGCGTGGCAAAGTCTGGCAGACCGATCTTGCGGCCCAGGGCGTCGCTGACTGGGGCGAACTGCGTGTGCGAGGCGGGATCGGACAGCCCGAGCCGCCGCCGACCTTGGAACGGTACTACGACGGCCAACCGATGACACTCGCCCGCTGGCCGAACCAGGGTTTCGTCGAGGTCTCGGAAGTAGTAAGATTTTCTCGCTCGGACCGGGACTACCTGGCCTACGAGGAGACGGTCGTAGAAACGCTTCGGCGCGACCCTGATGGGGATTCTGGGGTGCTGTTAGCTGCCCCTGCATGCAAGCCTGGGCCGGCGTGCCCTACCGCTGGCGAAGCGTGATTGAGCCGAGTGGGGGCGGAGGCACTTGATCCACCCAACTCGCACGGTTAAATTCAAGCTTCGCGTCTCGCCTCCGTCTTCCTGCCACTCACTTCGATGACCGAACCGATGACACCAGCTGCCGAAAATCCATTCTCCGTCGCCGTGACTCCCGACTGGCAGGGGTTCTTGCGGTGCCTGCGCCGCGAGGGCACGCCGGAACGCGTGTTCTTCATCGAATTGCTGATCGACGAAGAGGTCAAGGCGACGCTCGCCAGTCGTTACGGACTGATGGCGGACCTGCCGCCGGAGGACAAGCACTACCGACTGCAACGGGAGATCCGCGTGCAGCGGTTCCTGGGGTACGACTACGTACGTTGGGGAGTCGACGATGTGGGGATCCGGATCGATCGGTTGACGGCTGCCGACACGGCCGAGTTGGCCCGGGTCGGCGGCCGCGCATTCGTCGACGAGCACCGCGGACCGATCACGACATGGGACGAGTTCCACGACTATCCCTGGCCCGACCCCGAACAGATCACGGTCCGGCAACTCGAGTGGCTCGAAGCGAATCTGCCCGAGGACATGTGCGTGATCGGCAGCTGTGGATTCGCTCATTTCGCCGAATACCTGACGTGGCTGATGGGCTACGAGACGCTGTGCTATGCTCTGTACGATCGGCGCGACCTGGTGGCCGCCATCAGCCAGCGGCTCTTGGAGTTGTACCAGGTCGTGATCCGATTGATGTTGCAGTTCGATCGCGTCCGGGTCATCTGGGGCTCCGACGACATGGGATTTCGCACGGGCACGCTGATCGGTCCCGACGATCTGCGCCAGTTCGTCCTGCCGGGACATCGGGCCATGGCCAGCGCCTCGCACGCGGCCGGCCGGCCGTACCTGCTGCACAGTTGCGGCAAGTTGGACGCGATCATGGAGGACCTGCTGGAGGACGTTCGCATCGACGGCTTGCATTCGTTCGAAGACACCATCAAAAGCGTCGAACAGACGAAGGCGCGGTATGGGCGCCGGATGGCCGTGCTGGGAGGAATCGACGTGGACTTCCTCTGCCGTTCCGACGAGCAGGCGGTCCGACGACGTACGCGGCAGACCCTGGAACGCTGCCACTCCGGAGGCGGATACTGCCTGGGCACCGGAAACAGCGTCGCCAACTACGTTCCGCTGAACAACTACTTGGCCATGCTGGATGAAGGCCGCCGGTTCCGGTGATCGCCCGGTTGCCGTGCGCGGCATAGGACAATCGGACCTCGTACCGCCCCGGGGACAACGCGACCTCGAAGCGAGCCGACTTGGCGCCCTGGCCCGTGCGTCGTCGTGCCGGTAGCCGCTGCCCACGAAGGGGAAACGG
>SLEY01000474.1 GCA_007124535.1 Planctomycetaceae bacterium | reverse complement strand
TGTTGACCGCCTCCGGCGGGGCGGCCTTGGCCGGCACGATCATCTTCCTGCACGCCCTGCTGCAGGTGTGGCAGAGCTGAGCACCCGGACAGGAGTTTTCTGACGGAACCAAACGAGCCAAGGGCAAAAAAGGCCGGATTCGAGCGGGCAGTTTCACCCGCCACGGATGCTGTGGAATGCGCGGCAACCTCACGTCGACTCAAGCCCGGAATCGCCGCGCCGCGTTCCTATTTGTCGGGCCCGTCGATCAATGCGGTTACTCAACCTACCAAGAGCATTTTCTTTCGGAAGGTCCTGCAGAATCCGTCGTGGCCGCGACTGGAACGAGGAGCCACGAACGAGGAACCAAACACTTATTGGCGGGACCCGGGGCGGATGCGATAATGACCGGTGATGGTTACGTTTCTGACAAGCCGATTTGTGGCCTCGGCGGCCTTGGCCGTGGTGTGGGTGTTGTGCCGCCCCGTCCTTGCGGATTCCGCGTCTTTCCGGTGGGATTTGGACCCCGATCAGGAGTTGCGGGTGCGGTGGAGTCAGACGGTGCGCACCGAAATCCGCGGAGAAAAATCGGTCGCTTGGACCGTGCGCGCCGCAATAGAAATGCGGTGGCGAGTCGAGGCGGTGGACCAGGACGGCACGCTGCACATGAGCCAGCACTTCACCCGCCTGATCCTGCGAATGAGCCCGGCGGAGGGTCCTGACGTCGATTACGACTCGAAGGCGGACCAGGAGCCCCCGTTGGAACTCCGTGAACTCGCCGCCGCCATGCCCCCCCTGCTCGACCGCCGCTTCTCGGTGGCCATGAGTCCCCTCGGGCGGTTCCACTCCGTCCAGGACGACCCGGCATCCCACTCGACGGAAGACACCCAACCTGCAAACGAGCCGTGGACATCGTTTCTGACTCCGGACGGCTGGGAGCGTGCCTTCCGGCCAAGCTTGGGCCTGCTGCCGGATGGCCCCGTCCAACCGGGGGATCAATGGCATCATCAAGAAACCGTGCAAACGCCGCAAGGACCGTTGCGCGCCGAACACACGTATCGTTACGAGGGAACGGTCGAGGTCGATGGGGGGCCGTTGCAGGTCATTCGGGGGTTGACTGAAGCCACGGCGGGCCCGCCGCCAGGCGCCTTTGATAAACCGCAACCCCCTGATCAGCGGCAGACCGCCATTTATCATTTCAATGCAGACGCCGGATATCTGGTCCAATCCGATCTGGTCCAAACCATCGTATCCGACGTACCGGACAGCGATCCGCCGCTGCGGGTGACGATCCAGGGCCGGTTGCGGACCCGAATCGAGCCGTGGAAGTAGTCCGAAGGAAGCACAGGGCTCGGCGAATTCGTGGGCATGGGCAGGATGCCTATAATGCCATCAGCGGGCCCATCGTGCCGGAACGGGGATTTCCTGACAGGACGCGGCTCGCCACTCGAATCGACCCCAGATCCAAAGGGAGGGAATCATGTTCAGGAACCCGACACGCCGAGAGTTTTTTGGAGCCGCAGCGGGAGGCGCCGCCCTGGCCGCTACCGGGGGCTTCGGCCCGCAGAATCGGGCGGTTGCGGCGGTCGCTGCCGGCAGCTCCCCGGTTGCCAAGGTGCCTCTGGAGACCGACATCGAACCGCTGGTTCGCGTCTTGGAGGACACCCCGCGAGAACGGTTGTTGGAAGAGATCGGCGCGCGGATCCGCCGGGGGACCACCTACCGCGAGATCGTGGCCGCTCTGCAGTTGGCGGGGGTTCGCAATGTCGAACCGCGCCCGACCGTCGGCTTCAAATTCCACAGCGTGCTGGTCGTCAACTCGGCCCACCTGGCCAGCATCTCCGGACTCGACCGCCAGCGTTGGCTGCCCATTTTCTGGTCGCTGGACTATTTCAAGGTCACGCAGGCTCAGGACGAGCGGGAGGGAGACTGGACGATGGCGCCGGTGGACGAGTCCACGGTGCCGGACCCGCAGGAGGCAGCGGAGCGATTTCGCGACTCGATGGAGCGTTGGGACGAGGGGTCGGCGGACGGGGCGGCTGCGGCCCTGGCCCGCTTTCCGGGCGCCCATCAGGCGTTCGAATTGTTCGCGCATTATGGCGGGCGCGATTTCCGCTCGATCGGCCATAAAGTCATCTTCGTCGCCAGCGCCTGGCGAGCGCTGCAATGCATCGGCTGGCAGTACGCCGAACCCATCCTCCGCTCGCTGGCCTATGCCCTGCAGAATCCGACGGGCGATGGGAACCCGGCCGAACATGATTACCTGGCGGACCGGCCTTGGCGAGACAATCAGCAGCGGGTGAAACGGATCCGCGACGGCTGGACCCTCGGCCGCACGGATCAGGCCGCCACGCGGGAGATGTTGCAAACTTTGCGGTCCGGATCGCATGAGGAGGTTTGCGAGTTGGCGGTCGAGCAGTTGAACCGGGGAGTTTCGCCTCAGTCTTTATGGGACGCGATCTTTGCCGGTTCGGGCGAGTTGCTGATGCGGCAGCCGGGCATCGTCGCCCTGCACGCGGGCACGACCTCGAACGCGATGGGTTACCTGTTCCGCACTGTCCGCGACGAGCGGACACGGCAGTTGCTGCTGTTGCAGAACCTGGCCTTCCTGCCCCTGTTCCGCGGAGCGATGGAGGGACGGGGGCGCGTGGACGACGTACAGATCGACCAACTGGAGCCGGCGGAGGTCGAGGAGGATGTGCGGGAGGTGGCCGAATCGATTTTCGCCGATGTGCCGCAGGATCGAGCCGCCGCAGCCCGAAAGACCCTGGCCCTGGTCCGCCGCGATCCCGAGGCCCTGGCGTTCGTCTCGGCCGCCCGGCAGCAAGTGGCCCTGCGGGCTCGGGGCTCCCACGACTACAAATTCAGTTCCGCAGTGCTGGAGGACTACCTGCACGTCAGCCCGCCCTGGCGCGAATGTCTTCTGGCGGCCAGTGTGTACAGCCTGATGGGGGCCGGCCACTCGGAGAACCCTCTGGTCCAGCGCGCGAATGAGGCGTTGGCCTGAAAGCCGTTCCCGGACGGGCGCGTGATCACGAGATGACTTCATCCGATAAGGCAACCCGCAGGAAATGATCTACCCGCAACGATGTGGCCGGCCTCTGACCGAGCCACTCGGCCGATCAAAGGTCTCCCCTGTCGCGGGAGACCTTCGGTCGGCGGTTTCGGCGGGGTCGGAGACCCTCGCCGAGCGCGATGGAGACCCTCGCCGAGCACGATGGAGACCCTCGCCGAGCACGATGGGCCTTCAAGGCGGCATGAGACGGTTCAAGTCGCACTCTCGTCCCAACGGTCGCTCAACTCCAGCAGGGCAGCCAGCGACAGCCTGAATCCGGGCAGCAGTCGGGGGCGGTAGCTCTGCTCTTGGTTGACGACTCGCGTCGTCGTTTTGTGCCGCCCGAAACGGAACACGGTCATTCGGCGTTCAAAACGGTCGATGACCCAGTACTCGCGGACACCGGCCGAACGGGACTCGTCGCGTTTGATTCGGTAGTCCCGCTGCCGGTTGCGGCGGCCGCGGGAAACGAACTCGATCGCGATCGTCGGCGTTTCGTCCTCGCGAGGCAAACGGCCCAATCCGGCCCAGATCGCCCGATCCACCCGCCGCCGCTGGGGACCGATCCGGACCGTCTGCTCGGATACCGTCACGTCCAGCGACCCACCTTGGGGGTGAGTTTCCTGGTAGGTCCGCAGCCAATGGCCGAGTGCTTCGTTGGGATCCCGCTCTTTGATCGAGGGCGGAGGGTTCACGGTCAGTACTCCGTTGATCAGTTCATATCGCCAGCCCGGTTCGAAGTCCGCCGCGTCGAATTCCCACGGGTTCAGCAACAACCCGTTGGACTGCGGTCCCAGTTCCCGAGTCTCCGTTTCCGACGAGGGCATGATCAAGTTCTCCCAAAGAATCTGCACACGAGTTCGCGTTGCGAAAGCGACGTTTCGCTCATTCGGCCGCCGTGGGGTCAATGGTCATCCCATAGATCGAACTGGCGCCCCGCCGGCCACCTGCGTAAAAGACCAGCATCCACGAGCCATCGCGGCGGGGGGTCATCCAGGGGTAGGACCAATCCGAGAAGTTGCCGTCGGCGGGAATCGCCGCCAAACGGCCTTTGCGGGTCCATTCCAGTTCCTGAACCTCGGCGGTCCACAGATAGGCCCGTCCCCGCGTCTGCTCGAAATCCCCGCGAATCGCTTGGATGGCGTACAGCTTCGAGGGCTCCGCCGATGAGACGGTGATGAACGGACTGGGTTGGCGGCCGGGCAGTTCGGCGGGGATCGCCAGCGGCGAGGGCCGGATGTGCCACGTCTCCCCGAAATCGTCCGAATAGGCTTCGTCGTAACGGCGGGTGTCGCGATCGTTGGGCTGCCGCAACTTGCCCACAAAACGGCCTTGGGCAAACGTGACCGCGGGCTCGAAATACGCCCGCTCCGTGACCACTCGCGGCGGACTCCACGTGCGACCGTCATCCGCGGAGACGGCCTGCCAGATCCCCGCCCCCGGCTGGCTGGGCTGGCGATAGTGCCCGAAGACGACCAGCCCCCGTTCCGGCGCCTGCAGGATGTGGCCGTAGACCGAGCCCGTCGTGTTCTCGGCCAATGCCGATGTGTCGAGCGGCTCCCAACTCCGGCCCTGATCCCCGGATCGCCAGCCTAGAATGGTGTTCTGAACATTCCCCGCATAGGCCATCGCCAGCAGGACGACCGATCCGTCATCCGCCACGCCCAGCGCCAGATTGCCGCAGTCGCGGTACCGCGGGTCCTCGTCGGGAAAATAAGCCAGCAGGTGGGGCGAACTGAAACTGGCGCCGCCGTCGGTCGAAACCGAAACGGCCGGTCCCGACCCGCCCACGTTATGGCCGCGGCCCGCACTGTACGCCAGCACCAACGTGCCGTCGGGCGTCTCCACGATCTTCGGCCAGGACAGATGGGTGATCGCGGCGTCCTCCGGAGCCGGAACCAGCAACCGAGGTTCGCCGTAATCGCCGCCCACCGGCATCCCGTTCGTTGCCAGGAGTCCGGCCAGGGCCAGCGTCAATTGGGTGATCATGGTGAGTTCTCCTCCCAGAAAACTGTCAAATCAGCCGAATTGCCAACCTAGGATGATGTAACACAACCGCGCCTCGGTCACAAGCACCCACGATTTCGGCCGCGACGCTGCGGGATTCCAGGGAATCTTGACCGGCGCCGCGGGGAAGCCGATTCTTGCCCCTCATTCAAAGCCTGAAAATAGAAAGCAATTCCGTAAAACGCAACCGGCTCCGGATCGGCAGAGGAACGTGACGGGCGACGTGCTTGTTTACGTAAACGGAATACGGACAACCGACCTTCCATTGGCAATCCCATGCGGGAACCGTGAACGCGAACGGTTGCAATGCGTCGGCCGGTGGCCTACAACCGGAGTTTGGATTCGTCCTGTTTTCCTGACCCGGCACACGAACGATTCGGAAGGCGCCAGCGGATGTGGTTCCCCGTGATTCCCCGATGCATGGTTTTGACGATGTTGCTGATTGCCGGCGCGAGTGCCGGATGGCTGGCCGGTTCGAACCGCGCGCACGGTGCGGAACCGATTTACGGCAGTGAAGCCAACCCCACGGGAGACCCCATCGGCGGGGGCGAAGGCTACCGCGATATCCATGAAACGGGGGATTTTGTGGTTACCACTCGGAGCGAATTGGTCGACGCCTTGGCGGAAGCCCAGCCGGAACAGATCGTGTTCGTTCCCTCGGGGACCGAAATCGATTTGACGGACCAGCGCACGCTGTCGATCCCGGCGGGAGTCACGCTGGCCGGCACACGCGGCAAAGACGGATGTCCGGGCGCGCGGCTGTACACCACCAGTTTCGGCCGCATGTTCATCGCCGCCGGGGACCATGTCCGCTTGACCGGCCTGCGCTTCGAAGGGGCCTACGGCGGCACGGAGCGGATCGCCGGCAGTTCGACGTTCCTGCTGGTCAATCATTATCACACGCGGATCGACAACTGCGAGATCTACAACTTTAACGTCAGCGGCATCGGGGTCTCCCGCGGCGCCCTGAAGACGCGGATCCATCACAACTACATCCACCACTGCCAGCGTGGGGGGCTGGGCTATGGGGTCTCCGTCCATGGCGGGGGGGACGTGCGGATCATTGCGAATATCTTCGATTACTGCCGCCATCATATCGCCTGCACCGGAGCGCCGGGCACGGGTTACGAGGCGGCTTACAATCTGATCCGGGAGAACGCCACGGGCAGCCATTTCGACATGCACGGCGGGCGGGATCGGGGCGATGCGACGGATATCGCCGGGGACTGGATGCACATCCATCACAATACGTTCCTCAATCCGCGGGTTCACGTGGGGATCCGGGGCACGCCGTCCGACGGGGCAACCGTTCACAATAACTGGTTCGCTCGCCCGCCCCGGGACTCCGTCCGAGCGACCGGGAATACGCGTGTCTTCCAGAACGTCTGGGGGTCGGACCAGACGCCTCAATCGCATCCCTTCCACTTCGTCGACGGCCAACCGGTCGAAGGGGACGGGGATGCCTGCGATTTCTGCCCCCCGGGCTCGCAATGCGCCGCGGACGGGACCTGATTCCCGGAATACGGAACCAAAGCAACGAAATCGACCTGAACTGATTCGATCCGTAAGATGGGCGTTCCTGCCCGCCGGACGATCAACAACCGAACCGACAGTTCCTCGCAAAGGAAACGGATGCTGGAGAGCTTCTGGCAAGCCCTGGTTCCTTTTCTCGTCGGAATTGGCCAGCGGGAACGGACGAATGCGATCCTTGGGCGCCCAGCATCCTCGCGACGGTTCCCGAAAGCAAGGCTGGGAAAAAACCGTTTCCTGCCAAAACAGCCGCCGCACCGTTGCAATGGCGTCGCTGAACGTCGGTTCGCTCTGGGTGTCGCTAACTCTCTCCCGTTTCACCTGCCCCGAATCGATCTAGCCTCGCTGGCGGCGATACTGATCGCGTTCGCGGCGAGTCGCTTCGAGATCGAAGACCAGGTAGGCCACATCCTGGCGTAGTTGACTCACCGCAGCCTGCAGTCGGTCCAAGACCTGTCGCCGTTGCTGGCTGCGGTCCCATACCCGCTGGACGATCGGTTCCAAGCGTGCGGCGTATTCCGCCGGTAATTCGGACACCGCGCCAACCAGTTCTGCCAACTCGTGGCCGCTGCTCGCATCATTCGCTCGACGGGTCGTGTGGGGCATAAGACATCCTCAAGGGTCGGGTCTTCCTTACCGGCGGCGTTCTCGGCCGAACGCCTTCGCCAGGGGCGGATCGGTGGTTCTCCGCGTTCCCCCGATAGCCGGCGACTCGAAACGAGTGCAGATTCCGTACCAAAGGCGGCTCACCGGGGACCTCGTCACCTAACCCACACGGTGACCGGGATTTGCGGTCACCCCGCTTATCCCGGTTTGTCGTGCATGTCGCCAAAACGCAACAGATTGATCTGTTCCTGAAACGCGAGGCGTGGTACAAGCCCCGCTCCCGTCGGTCTTTTTCAACCGCCTGTCCTCGGATCATTTTACGAAGCGGCGCTGCTGGGATGCGAGCCATTTGCTGCAAAGTTACGAATCCCTTGGATTTCCGCGGCACGGCTGAGGCGGGCCGTGCTCGGAGAACCTTGGCCAGGGCCGGTTGGTTTCGCCTCTGCCTGCTCGCCGCTTGGTTGCTGGCCCCCCTGCCGGTGAATGCGACTCCCTTGCATTCCGCCTCAGAAAGGGAGACGAATGATGCCCCAATGGGGTGGCGACTGGCCGACGCCGACGCTCCCGTGCAAATACTCGTCCACCGCCGGGATGGTCGGGTCGTGCGGTTCCGCCAGGCCAGCGAGCAGTTTCGTATCGCGGCGGGTCAGGGCACCTACGCCTACATCGTGCGGGACATTACCCCCTCGCGCGTGATCCCGGAATGGTCGCCCAGTTTGTGGGTCATGTCGGACCGTACGGGGCTGCAGTTCATGGCTCGAGTTGTATTTCCGCGAACTGCGGACCCACGGAATGGGAAGCCGCTGACGGCTTTGCTGCGCGGTGACATCTACCAAGAAAGCGGTTCGTGGCAACAGCTGCGAATCCACCATCCGGACCGTTTATTGGAACGCCAGGTTCGTGTGTTGCGCTCGCAATATGGGCCGGGCGTGGATGACCGTGAGGCCTATGTTGACATGGTGGTCCTTAATGCGTACGGGGGCTCTGGCACCAGCAATGTGTGGCTGGATGAACTGGAGTTTCGGGGGCAGGTGCCGGTGGCCCAATTCACTTCCCATACGTCTGGGGAAGATTG
Organism: Planctomycetaceae bacterium; assembly: GCA_007124535.1. Classification (GTDB taxonomy): domain Bacteria; phylum Planctomycetota; class Planctomycetia; order Pirellulales; family Pirellulaceae; genus SLMF01. The sequence continues at coordinate 2,278 of SLEY01000474.1, read as the reverse complement.
GGCGGGGGTATCGGATGCGGTTCCGACCGGCGAAGGGGAGATGATTTCTTCGGACGGGGGGGTACGGGTAAGCGGAGCGACGGTGGTTGCGGAAGGGGGTCCGATATTTCCACGGGTGATCGAGAGCAATGGCGAATCTTTGGAGTGGCTTCAGTCTTTGGGGTTCAATGCGGTGCAATTGCCGGCGGCGCCCACCGCTGGCGAACTGCGGGAGGCGGCGCGTCTGGAACTCTGGCTGATCGCTCCGCCGCCGAACGACGGCCAGATCACCGCCGCGCACGACCGGGTGCTGGCTTGGCATTTGGGTAGCGGTTTGGAGGAACCGCATCTGGAATTGGTACGCGAGCGGGCCAGCCAGTTGCGGCAAATGGATCCGCGCCCCGAACGGCCGTTGATTGGCGAGGCGCGGCGGCGGATCTGGAACTACAGCCGGCTGGTCAATTTTCTGATCGCCCGGGCGGAACCGATCGGAACCAGTCTGTCCCTGCCCCGCTACGGTCGGTGGCTTGACCAGTACCCGACGTTGGCGCGCCCGGGAACGCCATTTTGGGCGACCATCCAGACCGAACCGCCCGGTCCGCTGGTGGACCAGTGGGCTGCCCTGGGACTGGGCTGGCCCCTGTCCCTGACGGTCGAGCCGGAACAGGTTCGCCAGATGGCGTACGAAGCCATCGCCAGTGGGGCTCGCGGTCTGATGTTCACCTCGCAAACGCGTTTGGACGGCGGCGAGGGAGAATCGCAACGCCGGGCGCGCCTGCTCCGCCAGTTGAACCTGGAACTGGAGGTCATCGAGCCGTGGGCGGCTGCCGGGACACGGCGGCCCGAGGTGGCGACCGATCGTGAGGATTTGCGCGTCAGTGTCTTGCAGACCGAGCGTGCCCAGCTGTTGCTGATTCTGCATCAGGATCCCCAGCAGCAGTATACGTCCGGACCGGCTCCGCCCGGACCGCTGTCGCTGGTCGTGCCCAGCGGTGTCAACGCGCCCCGGGTCTATCATTTGCAGCCGGGTGGCCTGCGGACCTTGACCCACCGGCGTGTGGCTGGCGGAATCCGCGTGAACCTGGAAACACGGGCGCACGTCAATCTGATCGCGATTACCAACGATTCGCTGGTGCTGAGCCACCTGAACCGAGCCTTATCGGGCCAGCAGCGCGAGGTGGCTCAGTTGCATCGGGATGTGGCGGTCGCCCAATGGGAACAACTGGAACCGATCCATCGTTCCATGGTGGCGCAATCGCCGGGTCTGCCTCAGGCGGAACGTTGGCTGGAGCAGGCTCGGGCGAATCTGCGGCACTGCGAGTTGCTCTTGGGCTCCAGCGATCACGCGGCCGGTTACGCCTTTGCTGACAAGGCTTTGAATCATCTGGCGAGTGTCCGCCGGATGCATTGGAAATCAGCGGCTGAGGCCTTTCCGTCTCCGGCAGCCAGTCCTTATTGCGTGTGGCTGCCCGCCCTGCCCCTACATTGGAAGATGGCTCGGCGGTTACAAGCGGGAAACGGCTGGAGCGAAAACTTGCTGCCAGCGGGCGATTTCGAGAGTCTCGCGCATCTGCAGGCCACCGGCTGGCAGAACCATGCCGCCGAAACCCGGGACCTGACCACGTTGGTCGAACTGGATGACGAATCGCCGCAGGTGGGCAATCGCTGCCTGCGGTTGAGCGTGCGCAGCGAAGCGACACCGGCGCCTGCCGTGTTCGAAGCCCCGCCCCTGCGAATCACCACCCCTCCCGTGGAGGTACGACGTGGCCAGCTGTTGCGGGTACATGGTTGGGTGCGGCTGATCGAACCGATTCAGGGCGGACGAGACGGCCTGCGGATCGTGGATTCCCTCAGTGGCGAGACTTTGGCGCTGCGGATTGTCGAACCCGCGGGTTGGCAGCATTTCGTGCTGTACCGAGCTGCCCCCCGGGATGCGGAGGTGGTGGTCCACTTCGAACTGACCGGGGTCGGCGACGTCTGGTTGGACGACGTCCAGGTGTCGTTGCATGAACCGATTGCCAACAGCGACGGATAACCCTCCCGCAAGCGGGAGGGTGAAGAGTAGCATGATTCCACCTCCCCTCCGGGGAGGTCGGACGCGGTAGCGGCCGGGTGGGGGGCGCCGTGTCCCCTACGTTTTCTTCTCCTGGCCTGTTATTCGGAGCCTTCTCGCTCCTAAGCAACTCTCTGGCTCGCTCAAGTTTTCGGGATGGGGCTCGCATGGGTTGGACCGCAGGGTTTGTTTCAGGTTGGATACCATTGTTGGTAAATACCCTCCCCGGCCGCTACCGCGTCCGAC
>SLEY01000001.1 GCA_007124535.1 Planctomycetaceae bacterium | reverse complement strand
GGCGGTTTGGCAACGGATCCATGATGTGGCGGCCGCACGGGAGAGCCCCAAGGCGATCTACCTGGGCGATTCCTTGCAGTTACGTCAAGTACTGAACGATTTGGAAGCCAGCCTGGAAAACGTTCGGCATCGCCGCGATTGGATGGAGTACCTGCAGGTTGCCGAAGCCCGGCGGCTGGAGAACGCGGCCAGTGCGTTGGATACGGCGACAGCGCGGCAGATCGCCCAAGGTATCCTGGGCCGTTTGGAGTACGCACGGCTCTCCCCCGCGCAACGGCGGTTTCTGGAACAACCGGCGTTCCAGGCCTACAGCCGTGAACTCAAACACCTTGCCGCCGAACCCGTCGACTATCGCGGCCTGATGCAGCAGTTGGAGAATTACGAAACGCGCGGACTGACCGAATCCGCCCATTGGGTCGCCCGGGCGCAGCAGAACCTCCGTTGGTCGCATCAGGAACCCGTGGTGCGCTTGGGCCGGGAAGTTGACGCTTACTATCGCAATGCCAATTTCCGTGTCGCCGTCTCCGCCGACATGCTTCGCCGACTGATGCCCGAGCCGCATTCGCGCGAGGAACCCATCGATGAGCACATTCTGGGAATTCGCACGCGGGGCCGTTCCGAGAGCTTGACCCGCGTGCACGTCGACTTCCAGCCCAGTGATTCGAGCTGGCAACTGCGGCTGCTGGCCAACGGCCAGGTGGCCAGCTTGACCACCGCCTCGCAGGGCCCCGCCACGTTCTATACCCGCGGCCGATCAGAATTCCAGGCAGAGAAGCCGATCACGATCGATGGGGGCGGGATCCGCTGGGGACAAACCGACGTGTGGGTGGACAGCGATACCGCCTTGGCCGGGTTGCGCACCGACGCGGACAACGTACCTCTGTTGGGTGACATCGTTCAGAACATCGCCACGCGGCAGTACCGCAGCCGCACGCCGGCCGCGGAATGGGAAGCCAAACAATTGCTCGCCCAGCGGGTTCGGACGATGTTGGACCACGAGGTCGAACAGAGCATCCAGGAGTTGCAGGACAAATTCCGAACCCATTTCTACCGGCCCCTTTATCACCTGGCTTTGAATCCGGTCGCGCTGGAGATGCGGACGACCGAGGCGCGGGTCATCGCCCGCTACCGGCTGGCCGGCCCCCATCAACTGGGCGCGCATACCCCGCGACCCCTGGCGCCCGCCGACAGTGTGGTGAGCGTCCAGATGCACGAATCCTCGCTGAATAACCTGATCGAACAGCTTGGCTGGCAGGGGAGGCGCATGCCGTTGAGGGACGTGTATTGCGAACTGGCCCAACTGTTCGGCTTGCCGGACATGCAGCCCCCGGACGATTTGCCGGAGGACGTGATCGTCCGTTTCGCGGAACGGAACCCGCTGAGACTGGCTTTCGAGGATGGCCGCGTGCGGATCACGCTGGGCCTGGCCGAATTGTCCCAAGGCCGCCATCGTTGGCGGAACTTCGTGGTCCGAGTCCACTATCAGCCCGTACCCGAGGATCCGCAGGTGGATCTGGTGCGGGATCAGTACGTGGAGCTGATGGGGCGTTTGCGCTTGGGCGACCAGATCGCGCTGCGCGGGATCTTCAGCCGGGTGTTCTCGCGCGAGAAGCCCATCCGCTTCATCACCCGGTACTTAAAAGATGACCCCCGCATGCACGGGTTGGCCCTGACCCGGATGGAGATTGGTGATGGCTGGTTGGCAGTGGCCATCGGCCCGCGCCAGTATTTTCGCCGAGCGTTCCCGTTGCCCGTCGCGTTGCGCATCGCTGACTGATAAACTACCAGAACCGACTTGTCTTTTCCAATCGGCGAGGATCCGCGATGGACGTTTACAAACCGTCGGGCGCCTGCCCCTTAAACGCGGTACTTCTTTTTCTGGCGACCGGCATCCCCGCCATTCTGCTGGGCGGGATGATCTACTCGTTCGGAATTGTGTACATCCCGCTGGTCTACGTCAGTGTACTCTTGACGCTGGGTTACGGTTGGCTGCTCGGTACCGTCACGGGCTGGTCGGCAATGAAGGGCAAGTTGCGAAACAATGTGATCCTGACCGGATTCGGGCTCCTTTTGGGGGTGATGGGGTTGTACGCAGCTTGGGCCCTGGACGCCGTGGCCCGCCTGGGCGCCGAGGTGGGGCTGCTGGGCTTCGATCCTTTCTTCATGTGGGCCTATATGAGCTTTCTCTATGAAAACGGATCGTGGTCGTTGGATGGCGGCGACGCTTTGACCGGTCCGGCTTTGGCAGCCGTGTGGCTGACCGAAGCGATCCTGATCCTGGGGACCGCGGTCGTGGTGGGCCGCAGTTGGACGGCAAACTTGCCGTTCTGCGAAACGTGCCAGTGCTGGCACACGGGGAAAGAGGGCCTGTTGCATCTGGCTGCCGGCCCGGACGATCCCCGCTGGCAGCGTGTCGAATCCGGCGATCTGCGGGCGCTGGACGAGTTGCCCTACGGGGTGGAGCCGCAGGGCCAGGCAATCCGATTGGACTTGAGTCTGTGTCCCGAATGTGAGGAGACAGGATTCGTGACGGCGCATGCCGTCACCTTCACCGTGGACAACAAGGGAGCCGTATCGGAACAGACGCGTCTTCTTTTCAACCACGTGGCCATCGACCGCTCGACCGCCGCCTGGCTGTGTGAAAAAGCATGCCAAGCGGCCGAGGAGGCGATGGCCGAGACGGACGACCTGGTGGCAAGCGAAGGGGAAGCGGAGCCGCAGCCGCCGGATGTCTGAG
>SLEY01000517.1 GCA_007124535.1 Planctomycetaceae bacterium | reverse complement strand
CGTAGTTTTATCCGCGCCCCCTCGGGCGTGTTCCCGGTCAACAGCCCCATCGCGACGTCCGCCCGATCGGATAGCCGCTCCAACAACGGCAGCACTCCCGGCAGCACAACCCCTTCGGACTGGGGGAGCATTGCCCTCAGATTCTCCAGATACCGATCCATGAACCGCTGCCAGTTTCGCTTGGAATTCAGCACCCCGTATGCGGCGAACAGTTGATCGACAATCGCCCGATCCGTTCGCCCGCAGGTGTCGATCGAGGCCGGGGGCGCCCCGTGGCCGAATTCGCCCAACGCCAACTGCAGGGCGCGCATTCCCGAGCCGCGGGTGTCGATCAAAGTTCCGTCGATATCGAACAACAGGACGTGCATGCTACCCACTGGGGCTCCCCGTTTACCGATCCGGTTCCAGCCGATACGATAGGTTCCCACCGGATGCGGGAACCGCTCCAAACCATTGAAGGAGTTGGTGTAGTCTAGGGATCGAGGGGACGAAAGGCGAGTGGGGGTGCGAATTGAATTCGGGTAAACCGGGCGTGATTTTCGATGTGGACGGGGTACTGGTCGATTCGTACCAAGCCCATTTTGCCAGCTGGCAATTGATGTGCCGCGAGAACGGTTTGCACATAACTCGCGAACAGTTCGCCGCCACCTTTGGGAGGACCAGTCGCGAGGTGATTCGCACCCTGTGGGGGGAGGACCTGGCCGATGAAGAGGTCGCTCGATTGGACGCCCGCAAAGAGGCCTTGTTTCGCAAGCTCTGCGCGCAACACTTCCCCGCCATGGAAGGGGCCGTCGCCTTGATTGACCGTCTGCACGCCGCCGGCTTCCGCTTGGCACTGGGCTCTTCGGCTCCGCCGGAAAACGTGGAGCAGGCGCTGGAGGGCCTGCAGCGGAGCGCCTGCTTTCGCGGGATGATCACCGGCGCGGATGTGGAACGGGGCAAGCCGGATCCCCAAGTCTTTCTCCTGGCCGCCGAACGACTCAGCCTCCCCCCCTCTCGCTGTATTGTGATCGAAGATGCTCCGGCCGGCATCACCGCAGCGCACGCCGCCGGCATGGTTTGCGTTGGCTTGGCCAGCACCGGCCGCACCCGAACGGAACTGGCCGAAGCCGATTGGGTGGTCGATCACCTGAGCGAATTGGACGCGGAAAGCTTGCAGCGATTGCTGCCAGCCAGCCAACTTCCCTGAACAGCGGAGCAGATGCTCAGCCTTTGGCGGCGTCCAAGGCTTCTTGGAGCCGCGGCTTGGGTTGAACCCCCACGAAACGACTGGTCACTTCCCCCCCTTTGAACAGCAGCAACGTCGGGATGCTGCTGATTTGGTACTGCTGGGTCACCTGGGGGTTGTCGTCGATGTTCAATTTGCCGATCTTCACGGCCCCGCTGTTTTCGGTGGCCAGTTGTTCCAGCAGCGGGGTCACCTGACGGCAGGGGCCGCACCAGGGCGCCCAAAAGTCTACCAGCACGGGCTCAGCCGCCTGGAGCACATCTTCCTGAAAACTCGCATCCGTAAATTCTGCTACGTTCGCTGCCATGAGTTCCTCCTGGCGGTGGTTGCAGGTCCCTCTTTTTGCCTTTCGGGAGCATTCGCCCCCGGAATCCTGCCCGATTCTAGCGATTCCCGCCAACCGGTGTCAATCTGCCCTCAGGAGGCTCGGTTCTCGCGGTCGCCGTTCGCCGACTGCTGGGCCAGCGCGAGGGCGCCCAGGACGCCCGCGCGGTTCCCCAAAGCGGGAGGCACAACGAATTCGTCGATTCGATCCTGCAACATCGCCGAGGAGACATAGTCGTTCAACAGCCGCTGAATCTGCTGGCGAATTCGCGGAAACAGTTGCGCTTGTTCCATCACGCCCCCACCCAATATGATCTTCTGCGGCGAGAGCGTGCAGATGAAGTTGCTGAGTGCCAAGCCCAAATACCGGGCCTCCAACTCCCACGCGGGGTGCTCGGCCGGGAGATCCTTCGCGGCTTGGCCCCAGCGTTTCTCAATCGCCGGTCCCGAAGCCAAGCCTTCCAAACAGTCTCCGTGAAAGGGACAACTGCCGGGAAATGGATCCTCGTCCCAATCATGAGGTATTCTAATGTGCCCCATTTCAGGGTGAATCAGGCCGTGCATCCGATGGCCGCCGACCATTCCGCCGCCCCCGATCCCCGTGCCGATGGTCAGGTAGATGAAGGTATGCAATCCGCGGGCTGCGCCCCAGGAAGCTTCGCCCAAGGCGGCTCCGTTAACATCGGTGTCGAAACCGACCGGCACGCCCAGCGCTTGTTGGAATCGCGGGGCAAAATCCGTGTAGGCCCAACCGGGTTTGGGGGTCGTGGTGATGCAACCGAATCCGGGCGAGGCCGGGTCCGGATCGACGGGACCGAATGAGACGATGCCCAGTCCTGCCAATGCTCCGTGCTGGCGGATCGCTCGGTGGAAGAAATCCAGGGCCTGATTCAAGGTTTCGTCCGGTGAGGTGGTAGGAAAGCGGGTTTGTTGCCGGATGTCCTCGGGCCCGGTACCGACGGCGCATACGAATTTGGTGCCCCCCGCTTCGATTCCGCCGAATAAGGCTGTCATTTCAAGTCTCCTGAGCCGGGATAGGGGTAAGTCGCGTAGGTTCGATTGGCGCGTCGTTTATGTTGTACCAAGACCGCCCCGGCCGCAAGCCGGACGAGGGAAAGGTTGCCCCACCCGTGTAATCGGGATATCCGGTTCGATCCTGTTCCGGGCAAGATCTGGGGGGAGGTGCG
>SLEY01000468.1 GCA_007124535.1 Planctomycetaceae bacterium | reverse complement strand
ACGAATTCCCACTTCTCCGGGTCCCACTTCAGCGGCTTGCCGTCGAGTTCCTCGCCGTGCAGGTAGGCGATGTTGCCCAGCAGGCAGACCGCGACGGTCCGGGCGCCGATTTCGACCGGGCAATTCGGCTGCTTCCGGCTGCGGACGCAATCGATCCAATCCTGCCGGTGCCCGCCGTGCCCGCCGCTTGCCGAACGGTACAGTTGAATCTCATCGTCGCCAATCGGCTGCTTGATGACGTCGTCGGGTTTGCTCTCCAGCCGCCCCCGATTGACGAAAATCTCCCCCTCGGTGCCGAAGAACGTGACGCCGCCGCGTCCGCCGTGGATCATTTCCACGCCATTGGCATAGAGGAACTTCACGCCGCGGCCCTGGCCGGAATCCTCGGGCGGGATGATTTCCACCGGTCCGGACTCGTCCATGCCGAGGCCCCACTGGGCGATGTCGAAGTGGTGCGCGCCCCAGTCGGTCATGCCGCCGCCGCCGTACTCCCGAAAGCGGCGCCAGGCCGGAAAGTGGCTGTGCATGCCGCGCGGGCTGAGCACCGAACTGTACTCGCGCATGGGGGCCGGGCCAAGCCAGCGGTCCCAATCCAGCCCGGGCTCCAGCTCTTCCCCAGGCAGGTTGCAAGGGACCGGCGGCCCGCCCACCCCCACCTCGATCCGCTCGATCTTCCCGATCCGACCGTTGCGCACCAGCTCGCACGCGTAGCGGAAGTTGCCGTCGGAACGCTGCTGGCTGCCGGTCTGGAAGATCGTGTCCGACGCCATCACCGCGTCCATGGCCGCCTTCGCCTCGACCAAGGTGTTCGTCAACGGCTTTTCACAGAACATGTCTTTGCCCGCTTTGCAGGCATCCAGAATGATCGGGCCGTGCCACTGGTCCTGCGTGGCGCAGACAACGGCGTCGATGTCGTCGCGGGCCAGCATTTCGCGGTAGTCGTTGTAAGCGGCGCAGTCCGTGTTGCCGTACCCTTCATCCACCCGCCGCTTGCCGGCCTCGCGCCGCGTCCGGTCGACGTCGCATACGGCCCGGACCTTCACTTCCCCCATGCGCAGAAAATGGGGCACGTGCGAACTGCTCGGGCAATTCAGGTGGGATGGTTCTAAGCCATCTTCCAGTCTCCCACCGCCGAGGCCGGATGTCAAGTTGCGCGGTGCCCCAAATCATAATTGACCTTCCATGACACGCTCACCGCCGTCATGGTAGCGGATGTAGCGGTAGCGCTCATTCCGCACGGCCGCATTGCCTTTTTGGAATCCAATCACCGCCGGCCGTTTCCATTGCGTCCCGGGATCGCGAAGCAGCGGAACCAGCCTGACGCCGCCGTGAGATTCGATGGTCGGGAGGCCACACAGACAGACTCCGTCTCGCATCCCCTTGGTTGCCAGTTCTGTTGAGGCTGTTGCGCCCCATGATCTCGCCGAAAGTGACGCCTCTCTTCATTCGTTCCGTCCCTTCACGTCTCGTTCCAAGGCTTGGAGTTCTTTAAGCAGGGCATTTCCGAGCGTTGAAAACTCCCCCATCCGATTCGTTGTTTCGGCGACCGGCGGTCAGGTCGACGACGCAATGGGAGGAGACGCCGGCCAGGGCTCGGGTGATCGCCACGCCCGCGGTGCGGGGAAAGTGGATGAACAGGTAGCGATGGTGGAGGTCGTAAATCACTGGTACAAGCTGGCTCCCCGCTGTTCGACCGGATACGCCTTGGCGAGATCCGGACGAGCCAGGGTCCAAAACATCCCGTCGATATGGCACAGTTGTTCGGCGGCCAGCATACGGCGGGCGGCGGGGAGCGTCACGTAATTGCAGGCGTAGGAGATGCAGTTGGCCGCGTTGGGCAGACGGCGCAATTCCCGGGCGGTCGCCGGCCGTTCGCTCACCGGGCGGGCGGTGATGATGGTTCGCACCGCGGCATTGCGGGGGGTGTACAGCGGCAAGGCCGTGTGGTTGGTGACGATGATGCCGTCCAGGTCCCAGGCGGTGGTGGCGAGGTAGCCGCTGTTGGCCAGGTTCCATTCCAGGTAGTGGGGCGGTGGCAGGGAGGCAGCGACCAGGTCGACGGCACTGGCCCCTTGGGGCGTGCCGTCGATGGCGCAGCGGATGATCTCCGGTCGGCCGAACTAGTCGCGGATCCGCTTTTCCCGCTGACGCGAGCCACCGCCGTGCAGTGGCGGTTGCCGTAGACGCTCTTGGCCACCAGCCCGCGCGACCACCCATCCGCCCGTTCCAGGAACTTGGTCCGGTCGTAGATCATGGGAACGTGGATGTCGTCGTGCCGCGTGGGCAGATTGGCTTCTTTCAGGGCGTAGTGCGTCGCGCGCAAGAGCTGGTGCCAGCTGCTGGGCCCGGACCGCCACAGGTGGCCCCGATGCGGCGCACGGCGGAAGATGGAACCGGAATTCCGGGCAAACGGGAGCCGTTCCGCATCGTCGCTGAAAGACGAAATGGCCTCGGGAAAACGGATGGACGCTCCTGTGGGCCGCCCATGCTGCAGCTCGATCGATACGTGCGTTTTCTGAGGAATGGCAGGGGGATTCCATGACGCTTGGAGCGGACTCCGGAGGAGAAAGCCCCGGCGAAATCGGCGCGTGTCCGAGCACCGTTTCCTGGCTCCCAATCGCGTCGGAAAACGGGTTCCTTCTTGTTCAGGCACCGTGATTCAGGTCGCGAATTCCTTTACCGGATACTCTCTCCGATAATCACCAGACCCAGCCAGTCTTCGTCTTGGGTGCGGACGTCTT
>SLEY01000421.1 GCA_007124535.1 Planctomycetaceae bacterium | reverse complement strand
TGCAAATCGTCGGGGAGCTGAGTGTTGAGCTGATTACTCGCGTAGACCATGATCCGGGTGTGAATGTCTCCCCAATACCGCTCAAGATACGGGTCCATGCCCGGAAAGGGACTTCTCATCTGCAGCGCCTCCCATCGTGCGACAAGCTCCCCGCTTGCCAGAAAAGCTGACAAACCGGGAGCATACCCTGCCCCATTCTAATCTTGACGCGAGAGGACGGCAATCATTGGTAGGAACCCCCGGGGACCCAGCACGTAGCAGAATGGCTTGGAGACTACCCATCCTTGCCAACGGGGCGGGATCGTTTGGCTTTCGCCTGGATTGGCCAGCGGCGGCGAGAAGTAGGGGAAAGGACACACAAACCGGGGTAATTGCCGTTTGCGTGCGGAAAGGCGCCACGGACGGATGCTCGTACGGATCACCGGGGTGTTGGGAGATAGCTCGCCAAAAAAAATAGATTCAATCTGATTTGGTGGAAATCCGTAGGCAAGTATCCCGGATCGACGTGCAGACAGGATCTGGTCCCCCGTCGCCGGTGCTGGTCCGCGCCCTGGTCCGAACCGAGCAACTGAGACGCATGTGCGGCGAAACGGGCGGCGAAACGGGGGCACCCCGAAACGGGGGCATCCAGCCTTTCACCGCCCGTTTGCACCGCCGGAGGCTTCCGCCGCGATCAGGTTCACCAGGCTGTCGGCATAGGGCAGGGGGGGCGCCGTCCCAGCGGTCCACCGATACCGGCCCGTACACCGCCATGGAACGGAGCCGCTCGCGTGCGCGAGCCACCTTGGCCGGGTCGGCATCCAACCCCTGCACGACGTACTCGGCTCGCCCGCCTTCAGCGCGGCCGTGAGCCGTCCGTCGCCGCAACCGAGGTGGACGACCAGGCCGCCCGCACGCCGCTCGCTTCCAGGATTTCCGCCGCCTGGTCAACATCCGCGGCGGGCGTGTCCAATTCCAACAGCGCCATGAGCAACGTGCCCACTCCGTCCATCGATTCGTAGTACGGTTTGGCCGGGTGGCCGCGGAACAGACCTTCGTGGTGGAGTTTGGCGATGGCGTCGTCGGCCACCTGCCGGGCGAGTTCTCTGTAGCGCTCTTCGCCGGTCAGCCGGCGCATGGCCAGGAAGAACAGGACGGTCTTGCCGTAATGGTCGGCATAGGCGCCCTGCTGTGCCTGGTTGCGGGCATACTCGTCGTACCAGGTGCCCGTTTTGCAGGGGCCGGCCGGCAGCCCGCGCTCGATGAACTGCGCCCAGCGCCGGGCCGCCTCGACCAGCACGGGCTCGCCGGTCGTCTCGGCGGCCAGCGCGTAGGTGACGGCCGTGTCGAGCGGGTGTTCGTAGCCGGCCACGTACGGCTGCCACAGGTCGATGTGCCCGCGCGGCTCATACTGCGCGTACCCGCCGCGCACACGCGGGCCGGGCACCGGCGTTCCGTCGAGCCGCAGGCTGCCCCAAAACTTGGACGTCGCGGCGTCATAGCCGTATTCGGCGTACGCTTTCATGTAGGCGACCGCGTGGTTGCGGAAGACCGGCTCGCCGGTCCACTCGAACGCGTCGAGCAGGCAGCGGCCGTAGAGCCCCGCCACCGACGTGTCGAAGTGGCTGCCGTCGAACCGCCCGGCGCCGGCGTTGGGCCGGTTGGGGATCAAGTTCGTTTCCCGATGGCGTTGGTCCCAGTAGTATTCGGCCAGCAGGCGGGCGCGGTCGAGCCACTCGGGCTGCTCGGTCTTGTGATAGAGGAATGCGAACGCGCGGAGGATTTCGCCGGCCGACATGGCAAAGTCGCACCCGCGCCGGCCGTCGCAGTGCCGGTTCACTTCGCCGGTGTCCTTATCGATGACGTGCCACTTCCACAGGGCCTCGATCTGCCGGGTAACGGCCTCGGGATTGACGGCCCACAGTTCGGGCCAGGCGGCCCGCTGCACGTGGATTTCGTGGTGGTTGCCGGCGTGGCCGGTCATTTCGTCGCGGTAAGCGTCCCAATGGCGATGCCATCCCCACCAGAACAGGCCTTTGCCACACACCAGGTTCTCCATAGAGTAGCCGAGCGACTCATCGGCAAACGCGGCGTACCGCCTGTCGCCGGTTCGGCGGGTGACCGCATCCATGGCGCGGATGGTCTCCTGGTCGAGCCACAAGTTGCCGCCGGCCGGCCCCCGCCGCTCCCGACGCGTTACGCGAAACGCCTCGTCCAGCGGCTTCGGGTCCGGGGGGCACTCGCGGGTGCGCACGTCGAGGATGTTCATCAGGACGGGCGCATGCACCTCACCGTACCGGTCGGTGCCGTGCTCGATGAGCACGTCGAGGCATGCGCGAACGTATTCGGCATACGGCCGTTGGCGGCCGGGGGGGGCGGTGGAATCGTCGCCGGCCGTCGCCGCGGCCATCAAACCGAGGGCGCAGGCCGCCGTGAGCGGGCGAAGGAAGATCGAGAATCGTCGATGGTGCATGGCAATACTCCCTGCATGGAAAGGGTTCTTGGGAAGCGGGCGGCGAGGCCGTTCAGCGGTTGGCCGGCGGGCAGTTGGAAATCGAGGACAACCCGCCGCGAGCCCGCCGGCACACTCGCAGTCAGGCCGCTGGTGTGGGGGACGGCGTAGCGGGCCGGCACGTTGCCCTGCGGGGAGGAACTCGCTCCCGGACGCACTTCGGTGGCAAAATCGCCCCGGTCGCTGACGGCCACGTGGTATTCGCCGACCAGGGCGCCGACTGATAAGATATTGGAACCGTCACTGCCAAGATT
>SLEY01000131.1 GCA_007124535.1 Planctomycetaceae bacterium | reverse complement strand
TGCTGCTCCATCATGGGAAGGATCAGGACCAGCCAGCCGAATTCCTGGCCGCTGTCCCCCGTCGGCCGGGTCCCATCCCGCTCGCTGAGCACACCGGAGGGAAAGGTGCCATAGGTGTCGTGATAATTGTGCAGGGCCAAACCCAGCTGTTTCATGTTGTTTGCGCACTGAGCCCGGCGTGCCGCCTCGCGGGCCGCTTGGATGGCGGGCAACAGCAGGGCCACCAGCACGCCGATGATCGCGATCACGACCAGGAGTTCGACCAGCGTGAAGCCGGTGGAAGCCCTCCGTCCCGAACGGTGGGTACGAAATTTCATGGCATGGTTCCTTGACATAGGAATCAAAAAAAGGAAATCGCCGCAAGAACTCGGACGGTCGTTTCCAAGTAACGGGCGGGAAAAAATCGTCCTGTCGGACAAATGGTGGGCTGAGAAAATGATGATCTCCCGCCGCGAAAAAAAATTGCTGACAACTGCCGGCAGTCATGGGAGCAATCAGAACGGCCACGCGAACCAGATCCCGCCAGGAGCGTGCTTCGAATTGACGAACGATATCGGTTCATACTACCAGGATTTGCGATCAAGTCAAGCGGGGCTCCGAGTGCCCTCCGGGCGGTGCGAGACCATGCGACCGAATGAATACGTGATCTCACCTCTACTGGCGAACATCTATCTGAATCCGCTGGATCACTTGGTGGCGGATGCTGGCTTCGCGATGGTGCGTTACGCGGACGATTTTGTGATCCTCTGCCGGAGTCGCCAAGATGCGGATCGAGTTTTGGAACGGGTGCGGCAATGGGGCGATGCCAACAGCTGGACGCGGCATCCGACCAAGACGCAAATTGGGGATGCTTGTACCGAAGGATTTGACTTTCTGGGCGATCCCTTCGGCGGGAACCTTCGTTTACCGCGTGCCAAGAGTCGGAAGGCCCTGAAGAATACGGTACGGGCGAAGACCCGCCGCGCGCACGGGCAGAGCCTGAATTCCATCTGCCACTCGCTGCCGGCAACGCTACGAGGTTGGTTCACGTACTTCCGCCATTGTCATCGGAACGTCTACCGGGACTTGGGCGGTTGGAGCCGGGTGCGCCTGCGCAGTATTCTGCGTCGACGCGCCGGCCTTTCCGGCCGGGGCCGGGGGCCGGACCATTACCATTGGACTAACATCTACTCCCACGAGCGGGTGCTGTCAGCCTGGTATCGGCCCATGCTGGTCCCTGTTAATCCCCCCCGGAGGTCATGCCACCGACTGGAAAGCCGGATGCGAGAGATCCGCACGTCCGGTTTGGAGGGGGGGAGACCGGGTGACCGGTCTCTCCTACCCCTATCGGGGACGCGCAGCAAGGCAGCTTATGAACTTGGTGGCCTATCCATTATGATTTGCAGCACGAGAAATCTTTTCCGGTTCAGGACAACGGTTGGGAAGGTGAGGAGACATGTTGCGACACGCCCCCTTACGCGGTGGTTTGGGATGCTTGGTGGTGATTTTGGCAAGTGGCATCGGTTGGGCGAACGATCCGATCGACCGGGCGTTGAATGCCACGTTTCGGATTACCAACGGAAAGACCTCCGCGACATCATTTTTGATTTGGTCGCCGGACGTGGGGGACGAGGACGCCCCGGAGCCATTATTGGTGACGGCTGCCCACGTTTTCGAGGAAATGTCCGAATCCGCCTGTACGGTGATCCTGCGCCGCCGGCAGGAAGACGGGACGTACGAGCGGCAGGAGGCGGCCGTGACCTTGCGCGACGGGGACAGGAAACTGTGGGTGCGTCATGACGAGGTGGACATTGCCGTGGTTCCCGTGGAGTTGCCGGAGGACACCGCCGCGCGGCCTTTGCCCTATGAACAGCTGGCCAACGCTTCGTGGAGTGACGAACGGCGATTGCGAAC
Source organism: Planctomycetaceae bacterium (assembly GCA_007124535.1). GTDB lineage: Bacteria > Planctomycetota > Planctomycetia > Pirellulales > Pirellulaceae > SLMF01. The sequence continues at coordinate 854 of SLEY01000131.1, read as the reverse complement.
GGGCAGCGACGTGTTCATTCCGGGCTATCCCGCTCAATTGGAGAGCAACGACGCGGGCTGGCCCGTACTCCGCCGCGGTACCGTGGCCACGCACCCGTTAGTCCCCGCCGACAGCACGCCGCGGATGCTGGTCAATGCAGCTACTTTTGCGGGCGACAGTGGAGCTCCGGTGGTGTTGATATTTGATGGCCAGCCGGTCGTGGTGGGAATTGTCGCAGGCATGGTCCGCCAGACCAGCCGCGCGAATACCCCGTTCGAGGAGCGGGTGACTCACATGCCGGTGGCCTTGGCGATCACCGTACAAGCTCCCTTTATCCAGACTACGGTCCAACGGTTGCTGGACGACACGGAGAACGAGGCATCTGCCGAAAATCCGTAGAAAAAATTTTGATCCGACACTGGCATGTACGCCTTGCGGGGGTTAGTTTATATTGCGTGAGTCCGGGTCCTGGCGTTTTCGTCGGGGTCAGCCGATCGCGCAGTGCGATTCGGGGCCTCCCACGCTGGGCGGCAGGCTTCCGAGTCTCTTTAGCAGTAATGGAGATGGAAAGTTGGGTAAGAGGTTGTACGTCGGCAATCTGAGCTATGGGGTGAATAGCTCGGAGCTGGAGGAGCTTTTTTCCTCCTATGGTACCGTGCAAAGTGCGCAGGTGATTTCGGACCGCGAGAGCGGCCGCAGCAAAGGTTTTGGCTTCGTGGAGATGGGCAGCGACGGCGACGCCCAATCGGCCATCGAGGCATTGAATGGTCAGGAGCATGAGGGACGCCCCCTGACGGTGAACGAAGCCCGTCCTCGCGAGGATCGCGGTGGCGGCGGTTGGCGCGGTGGACGTGGGGGGGGCGGGCGTTACTAG
>SLEY01000429.1 GCA_007124535.1 Planctomycetaceae bacterium | reverse complement strand
CCAGCGGTCCTAAATTGGGCCCGTAGCCCGCTTCATCCATCCCGAGCAGAAACGCCATGAAGTTGTGCTCCTGGTAGTGGATTTCGCCCCGAGAATCGTTGCGATCCTCCCAAGTCAACCAACAGAATCGGTACGATCCGACCAGCCGTTACAGGCGGCAGTTTCCCTACATCTATTGCTCTAAACCATTTGCTGAAAATTACTTCCGTACTCTCAAGGGGCCTCCTTGACACCGCCGATATCCCACATGACAGCCGACGCGATAGGCTTGCCTCGGGAGTGACCAGGCGACGCGTCAGTCCAACCGGCGGACTTGCCTGAGCCAAAGGAGAAGGCTCAACCGCTGCTGGCCCACCCACCGTTTGATTCGGCGCCTCCCGGCTCCGAAGAGCCAACTGCAAGACTCGACCCAGATCGGTCCCCGTTGGCCAAGTGGACCCATCCACGGTTCGATGCCGTCTACGCGACATCCTACTGCACCACGGCTCAAACGGAAGAAGGCCAGCGTGATTTAACTTGTTCCATCGTTAAGGAGACATGGCTCAATGAAGTGGAACATTCTGGTAGCAACGGTGGTGCTCGGCCTGAGCACCCAGAGCTTCGGTTTCGAGCTGATGGACCGAATGCTCAAAGAAGACGGCAAGGGGCATCCCTGTCAGAAGGCATGCGTTGACCCTTGCGCCCACCGGCCCCTTTTGGGGCTGCTGGGCGGCAACCATATCCAGCGGCACGCTGACGCGAAGTGCGGGGATGTCAAGCATCCCTGCGCCCAACGTCCGGGACGGGGGCTGTTGAACGGCCTGCATGTCCAGCGCCACTGCGATACCAAGACGGGAACGAAAACGGGAACGAAGGTGGAAGGCGCCAAGCACGCTTGCCCGGACCGCCCGGGACTGGGGCTTGGACTGCTGGGCGGCGCGCACGTCCAGCGCCACTGTGGCACGAAGAACGGCACGAAGACGGGCACCAAGGCCGATGCCAAACATGCCTGCCATTCGCATGCCGGCCTGGGCTTGGGATTGCTGGGCGGCGCGCACGTCCAGCGTCACTGTGGCACGAAGAACGGCACGAAGACGGGCACCAAGGCCGATGCCAAACATGCCTGCCCTCCGCATGCCGGTCTGGGCTTGGGATTGCTGGGCGGCGCGCACGTCCAGCGTCACTGTGGCACGAAGGACGGTACGAAGACGGGCACCAAGGCGGATGCCAAACATGCCTGCCCTCCGCATGCCGGCCTGGGGCTGGGATTGCTGGGCGGCCGCCACGTGCAACGGGCGTGTGACGACAAGGGGACTCCCGACAAGGGGACCAAAGGGGCGCATGCCCCCCGTTGCGGGCTCCTGGGACTTGGCCTGTTGGGCCAACCCTGCCCTCCGTCGAAGACGCCCGGCAAGACGCCTGGCAAAACCGCGGTGGATTGTGCCCCGCGGCGCCACTGCGGCCCGACCTTGCTGGAACGGATCTTTGCCTGCCGAGTCCCCACTTGCCATGACGGCAAGGGGACGGGCAAAACGGGCAAAACCGGTGGAGTGAAAGCCCCGAAGGTCGAGGCGGATGTGAACGAGGTTCCCATGCCTCCCGCTCCCGTGGTCGATCCTTCCGCTTTCCACCGCAATCCTCGCCCGATCATCCACGCGAGCACCAGCTTGGTGAACTAGCCGACGATGAGAGCACGCGAAACTGCCCTACTGCCCGGGAACTCGTTTTCCCGGGCAGTTTGCCTTTCTTGATCCGGCCACCCCCGCACGCTCCGTTTCGGCTTCGTTGTCCGATTTGGAGCAATTCTTTCGGCGGCTTCGTTCCGATAGATAAGAACGATGCGTGGCCGCGTCGCGGGGCCCTCCGTGTCAAAACGCCGCGTCCGTGTTAAAATAGAAGAACTGGGTCAAAAAACCCAAGCAAATCAAGCCAACGCCGTTTACCAGGACTCCCTCGGAGGAGGGTGGCGTGCGTTGTCGCTGTGGATTATCAGCTGAACAGACAGTCCCGCCTGGCGGGTCCCACCCGGGAGCGCACCACCGTGAAACTGCAAACCAAACCAATCAAGCCGGCCATTTCAAAACCCACGAATATCGTCGAGACCCTGCGGCACTGGGCCGAAACGGAACCCTCGCACGTTGCGTTCTACTTTCTTCGTGACGGCGAAACGGATGAGGTGTGCTGGACCTATGCGGAACTGGACCGCCGCGCCCGGGCCATCGCCGCCAAACTGCAGTCGATGAAGATGTTGGGCGCCCGCGCCCTGTTGCTCTACCCGCCAGGATTGGATTTCGTCGCCGGTTTCTTCGGCTGCCTCTATGCCGGTACGGTCGCGGTCCCCGCCTATCCGCCACGACGTAATCGCAATATGATGCGAATCCAAGCGATTTCGGATAATGCGGCCGCTCGGGTCGTGCTCAGCGTGCATGAAGTCACCAACCGGGTGAGCGGACTGCTGGACGAGGCCCCGCATCTGAAGGACTTGGCCTGGATCGCCACCGATGAGGTCCCGCTGGAAATGGCCGATCAGTGGGATCCGCCGGAATTCCACGATCAGATGTTGGCGGTCCTCCAATATACCTCGGGGTCCACTGGAACCCCGAAGGGAGTGGTCCTGGTCCACCGCAATCTCATGCACAATCTGGGGCTGATCACCTACGGTTTCGAACCGACACGGGACGGGATCGGCGCGTTCTGGCTGCCGACCTACCATGATATGGGCCTGATTGGCGGGATCCTCAATCCGGTTTACGCCGGCTGCGCCTGTGTGCTCATGTCACCGCTGGCCTTCCTGCAGAAACCGATTCGCTGGCTGCGTGCGATCACCCGATATGGGGTGACGATCAGTGGGGGGCCGAATTTCGCCTACGATCTGTGCCATCAGAAGGTCACCGATGAACAGATTGGCGAACTGGATTTGAGCACTTGGGAAGTGGCATTTAACGGGGCCGAGCCGATTCGGGCTCGAACTCTGGAGCGTTTTGCCGAGCGTTTTGCCCCGGCCGGATTCCGGGCCAACGCCCTCTATCCGTGTTACGGGATGGCGGAATCCACCTTGTTTATCACGGGAGGGCGAAAAAAAGAACCCCCGGTCGAGCTGTATTGCGAGGGCACCGCCCTGGATGAGCATCGGATCGTGCCCGTCGAGCCCGAGGCCCCGGACGCCCGACGTCTGATCGGCTGTGGGCACGTCGCGCCCGGCCAACAATTGTATATCGTCGATCCGGTCAGCTATCGCCGGTTGCCCGAGGATCTGGTCGGCGAAATCTGGGTGGACAGTCCCAGCGTCGGCTTGGGCTACTGGAACAACCCCGGGGCGACCCAGGAAACCTTTCACGCCAAACTAGCGGACAGCACCTCCGGAACCTACCTGCGCACGGGGGATCTCGGATTCGTTCACAAGGGTGAACTTTATGTCACCGGAAGGCTCAAGGACTTGATCATCGTCCGCGGTGTCAACCGGTACCCGCAGGATATCGAGTTGACCGTCGAGCAGTCCAGCAATCATCTGCAGGCCGGAGCGGTGGGCTGCTTCTCGGTGGATCTGGATGGGCAAGAGCGACTGATTATTGTCAGCGAGGTGGAACGGAAGCGGCGAAAGGACTGGTCCGACGTCATTCAAGCCATCCGGAAGAACGTCACGGTCGAACACGATCTGCCACCCGACGGAGTGGTCCTCGTCCGCTTTGGCTCGATCCCCAAGACTTCCAGCGGCAAGATCCAGCGGCACGCCTGCCGGGACAATTTCCTGAATCGTACCCTGCTCGTGGTGTCCGAATGGTTGGGTTGGCCCTGGAACGGCAACCGGGACTGAGGTCAGCCGGGACGTTGTCTCGCGCCCCGGTTCTTGCACAAGGACGGGCAGCCGCAGTATACTTGGGGGCAACGCCGGAAGTTCCAGGGGGACGTCTGAAGGACGTACGGGCGTCGCCCCGAACGCTTCCCCCATCAACTGTCCACCTGGAGAAGGGGTTCGAAATTTGAAGCGAGCACTGGTCAGCGATATCCACGCCAATTTGGAAGCCCTTCGCGTGGTGCTCGACGACATCCGCCGTCAGGATGTTTCCGAGATTTACTGCTTGGGAGACGTCATCGGGTACGGACCGAATCCGTGCGAGTGTATCGACGAAGTGATGCGGGCTTGTCGAGTTTGTATTCTGGGCAATCATGACCAAGCCGCCCTGTTTGATCCGGACGGATTCAATCCGCTGGCCCTGCGGGCGGTGTATTGGAGTCGCGAGCAACTGGATCACGGTTCGGGGGGAGCGCGGCGGATTCACGCCCGCTGGGACTTCATCGGCGAATTGCCACGCAGCCAAATCGAGGGAGATCTCTTGTTGGTGCATGGTTCGCCTCGTGAACCGACCAACGAATACATTTTTCCCGAGGATATCTACAACCAACGGAAAATGGAAACCTTGTTCGGGCTGGTGGACAAGTATTGCTTCCAGGGGCATACCCACATTCCCGGGGTCTTCACTTCCCAAATGGAGTTCCTCACTCCAGAAGATTGCAATTACGAATATCGGATGAGTGGCGAAAAGCTGTTGGTGAATGTGGGTTCGGTCGGCCAACCTCGCGATAACGACCCGCGCAGCTGCTATGTGATCTTGGATGACGACCGGGTGATTTTCCGCCGGTTGGAGTATCCGGTCGAAGCGGTTTCGGCAAAAATCTACGCGATCGAACAACTGGACAACATGTTGGGAGATCGCTTGCACGCGGGCCGATAGAACGGCACGCCCCTCGGATACGGGGATTTTCGGTGAAGCGCGCCATTATCAGCGACATTCACGGTAATCTGGAGGCTTTGGAAGCCGTCCTGCAGGATATCGCTTGCCAGGGGGCGGACCAAATCTATTGCCTGGGGGATGTCGTGGGCTACGGACCGAACCCGTGCGAATGTGTGGACCGGGCGATGGAGTTCGACGCCATCGTGCTGGGAAACCACGACCAGGGCGCCTTGTTCGATCCCGAAGGGTTCAGCTTGGGAGCCGAGCGGGCCATATTTTGGACGCGGCAGCAATTGGAAACCTGTTCGGAAGAGCCGGGGCGGAATCGGGAACGCTGGGATTTCTTGTGTGAGCTGCCCCGCTGCCTGACGGAGGAACCGTTCCTGTTCGTGCATGGTTCGCCTCGCAACCCGTTGAGCGAATACGTCTTTCCAGAGGACGCCTACAATGCGCGGAAGCTCGCCAAGATCTTTGCGCTGGTTCCGCACTACTGTTGTCAGGGGCACACCCACGTTCCCGGCGTGTTCACTGAAGAGGGGCGTTTTTTCAGTCCGGACCAGTTGGGGGGCATTTACACGTTGACGAACGAGAAATGCCTGATCAACGTCGGAAGCGTCGGTCAGCCTCGCGATGGCGATCCGCGTGCTTGTTATGTTCTGATCGAGGAGAATCTCGTCCATTTTCGACGGTTGGACTACCCATTTGAAGAGACGGCCACGAAGATCTTCGACATCCCGGAACTCGATCGTTTTCTCGGCGAGCGGCTGAGGAGCGGGCGTTGATCTGGCCGGGGCGCCCTGCTCGGCGCGGGTCTCTGACCCCGCCGAAACCGCCGACCGAAGGTCTCCACCGATCTGGGAGACCTTCGGTCGGCCGAGTGGCTCGGTCAGAGACCGGCCACATCCCTGCAGGTTGCCAGGTTGCCTTACGACCCGCCTGCGCCTTCCCCCTGGGCGATGAACGCTTGAAGATCGGCTTCGATGGCGTCCAAGCGCTGATTCATGTCCAGTTGGGTTTGTTCCAAATCGGCCAACTGCTCCGCCGGTACAAAGGTAAACAGATACAGTTTGACTTTGGGCTCGGTCCCCGACGGTCGCACGACCACAAAGTTCCCTGTTTCGGCCAGTCGAAGCATGACCATGTCGGAGGGTACGTTCCGTTGCGAGTCCGCGGGTTCGTCGGTAAGTGCCAGTCCGCCGAGCGAATCGGGGGGGGCGGTGCGGAATCGTTGCAAGAGTCGCTTCATCGTGGCCATTCCGGCCGCGCCTTCCATCTGCCGATTCAAGGTGCGTTCGGCATGGTAGCCGTGTTGCCAGAAGAGGCGGTCGAGTCGTTCGTGCAGGGTTTCGCCAGCCGCCTTGGCAGCCGCCGCCATTTCGGCGGTCAGCATCGCGGCGACGGCCGCGTCCTTGTCACGTGCGTGAGGGCCTGCCAGATAGCCATAGGATTCCTCCAGCCCCAAAAGGAACTTCTCCGGCCCCTCCCGGTCCATCACGCCGGCGATCCATTTGAAACCCACGGCCAAATCCCCGAACGTCCGCACCCCGTAGGAATCGCCAATGCGGCGGATCATCTCCGTGGTCACCAACGTCTTGACCAAATAGTGCTCGGGCGTCAGATCGGGAGTTTGAGAGAGGACAAAATCGGTCAATAGAACCCCTAGCTGATTCCCCGAAAAGGTAACCCACTCTGCGGTGTTATCCGAGGTCTTGGGAGCCGCACAGCCGAGCCGGTCACAGTCGGGATCGGTGGCCAGCACCAAATCGGCACGGGTCTCCCGGGCTCGAGCAAGGATGGCTTGGTAGACCTCCGGGTTTTCCGGATTGGCGACTTGGTTGGGGACGTTGGGGAAATTGCCATCGGGGGTGGCATGGGGACCGAACACCTCGACATCCTGAAAACCATCGGCTCGCAAAACGGGGCAAACCGCCGACTCACCTACCCCATGCAAGGGGGAGTAAATCACTTTCAACTCCCGAGGCCCCTCGCGCCGCTGGCGGCAGACAGCCTGCAAGAAGGCTTCATCCACCTCCTGAGTACACACCACCACGCGGCCCTCGTGCAAAGCCTCTGCGAAATCCTGGCAATGGATTTCCTGACAGTTTTCCACCTGCTCGCTGACCCCCGTATCATGTGGGGGCAGCAACTGGCCGCCCGTGCACCAATACACTTTGACGGCATTGTCCCGAGGCGGATTGTGGCTGGCGGTCACCATGATCCCGCAGGAACAGTTCTTCAGGCGGACCAGGAACGACAAAGCCGGCGTGCTGCGGTAATCGTCCAGGAAGTACACGCGAAAGCCATTGGCGACCATGACGCCGGCGCACAACTCGGCAAAGTGCCGCGACTTGTGCCGCGTGTCGTAGGCCAGGGCACAAGCCAGTTCTCCGTCGTCCTCACGATGGGCTTTCACATAGTTGGCTAGTCCTTGCGCGCTTTCCCCAATGGTGGTGTCGTTGATGGCGTTCGTGCCAAACTCGTGCATGCGACCACGGCGGCCGCCCGTTCCGAACGACAGGACGGTCCAGAACACGTCGTTCAGCAAGTCCCACTGCCCCTGCTCGACAGCTTCGACGACGCCGGGAATCAGGGGGGCGTTGCGGTCGGTGGTCAGCCATCGCCGGATGTTCTTTCCCGCGTCTTCCAGCAATGCTTCGTTGCGGACCGCTTGTTCGACGATCTCCAAAGTGCGAGCGATTTGGGCGGGTGAAATGGTTTCCGGCATGGAATTGGGGTTCCTCAACACGATGGAAAGCGGTTCGGTAACATCACTTGGGATTTGCGGCACGAGAAAACTTCAACGGCGCTACGGGCGACCAGCCGACAGTTTAGCGGCAGGGCCGGCATGGCTGCAAGCCGACGGCGACGCCGGCCTCGCGCCCCCGTGCTGCCGGGATGGCCCCGGATATGGTATCATCCCGGCTACCCTGAGTGTCAAAGAGAACGCGGAGACCGGGCGGCTACTTGTGGGGGGCGATGCCGCAAACGCGTCGGGCGTGCTGTGGCAAGGAGCAACGATTGAGCGAAACGATTATCAGTGTTTCAGGACTACGCGGAATCGTGGGGGCCAGTTTGGACCCGATGATCGCCATCCGCTATGCGGCGGCTTTTGTCCGCGGCTTGCCGCCCGGTCCGGTCGTGATCACCCGGGACGGTCGGCCCAGTGGATCGATGTTGGCGGCGGCCGTGGGCAGCACCGTGTGTGCTTTGGGGCGTCACGTGCTCGATGGCGGAATCGCCGCGACTCCAACCACCGGGGTTTTGATCCGGCAATTCGATGCAGCGGGCGGGATCCAGATTTCGGCGAGTCACAATCCGCCGGAGTACAACGGTTTGAAGTTGATGTCGGCCCAAGGTTGTGTGATCGCGGCCGATGTCGGCCAACAGGTGCTGGACCGGTATCATCGGGGCGACGTGCCTTGGTGTCCCGCGGACCGGATTGGCGGTTTCGAGCCGCTGGCGGACACGACGTCCGAACACTTGGCTCGTGTCTTGGCCCTGGTCGATGGCGAGCGGATTCGACGGCGTCGGTTCCGGGTGCTGCTGGACGCCAACCACGGTGCGGGCAGTCTGCTGGGCGAGCGGTTATTGGCGTCGCTGGGCTGCCACACGATCGTGCTGGGCGGTTCGCCGGACGGGCATTTCGCCCATCCGGCCGAGCCCACGGCAGAGAACCTGGCGACCGTGCTGGATCAGGTGACGGCGGCCGGCGCGGATGTGGGCTTCTGCCAGGATCCGGATGCGGATCGTTTGGCGTTGATCGACGAGAACGGGCGGTATATCGGGGAAGAGTACACGCCCGCCTTGTGTTGCGAGCACATCCTCCGCACCCAACCCGGTCCGATCGTGACCAATTGTGCAACCAGCCGGATGTGCCAGGATCTGGCGGAGCGCTACGGGGTCGCCTACCATCGGGCGCCGGTCGGCGAGGCGAACGTGACGGGTTGCATGCGGTCGGTCGGAGCGGTGTTTGGGGGCGAGGGCAACGGCGGCCCGATCGATCCTCGCGTCGGCTACGTGCGGGACAGTTTCGTGGGCATGGCCCTGATCCTGGACGTGCTGGCGGCCCGGCAGGCTCCGCTGAGCTGCTTGGCGGACGAGTTGCCCCGCTACGCGATTTGCAAGCAGAAATTCGATCTGCCTTTCCAGCACGTCCCGGCGGTGCTGGACGGTTTGGAGCAGCGTTTTCCCGAGGCCCAAGCCGATCGTCAGGACGGTTTGCGTTTGGATTGGCCCCGTGCCTGGCTGCTGGTTCGGCCCAGCAATACGGAGCCGATTGTCCGAGCGATTGCCGAAGCCGATTCGGACGTCCAGGCGCGGCAGCTGTGCCAGTTGGCAGGTGAAGTGATCCGGGATCATTTAGGTCAACAATAGCCCGCCCCCGAAGAGAGGTTATGTCTGCACGAGTTCCGTCGGTCGGATTTGACGATGCGTTGGCGATTTGGCAGGCCGGCGTCGATGCGGTGCGTAGCCAGCGGTTAATCCGGCAGGTGGTGCGTGCCGGACCAGACGCGCTGCAGGTGGCGGATCAAACGCTGGTGTGGGACGGATTCGACCGGATCGTGGTGGTGGGCGCCGGCAAAGCCGGAGCGGGGATGGCGGCCGGTTTGGAACAAGCGTTGGGGCCGGAGTTTCTCCGCGACAAGCGGGTGCAAGGTTGGATCAACGTGCCGGATGACTGCGTGCTGCCGCTGCAATCGATTCGGCTGCATGGCGCCCGTCCTCCGGGGGTCAATGAGCCGACCGCAGCTGGCGTGTCGGGGACGGAGCGGATTCTGGGCATGGTTCGTGAAATGGACGCTCGGGATTTGTGCCTGTGCCTGATTTCCGGCGGTGGATCGGCTTTGTTGCCGGCGCCCGTCCCCGGGATCACCCTGGAGGACAAACTGGCGGTGACCCGTCATTTGAGTGGTGCGGGCGCCAACATTCATCAACTGAATACGGTTCGCAAGCAACTCAGCCGCGTCAAGGGCGGGGGATTGGCCCGGGCCTGCCGCGCCGGGCGTTTGATCTCCTTGATCATTTCGGACGTGCTGGGCGACCCGTTGGACGTGATCGCTTCGGGGCCTTGCGTGCCCGGCGACTCGACGCCCGGCGAAGCTTTGTCGATTTTGGCCCAGTTCAAGGCGCGGGCGGGCGGCGTACCCGAGTCGGTATTCCGGCGCCTGGAGGGCCTTGCGAGTGCGGCGGGCGAGGCGCCGGCGATTTCGGGACGGGTCACGAATCGAATTATTGGCAACAATGCGACGGCCGTGCGCGCCGCGGGCGAAGAAGCTCGACGTCGGGGCTATCGAACGGCAGAGCTTGCTGCGAGGGAATTGGAAGGGTCGGCCGAAGACGTCGGACGCCATCTGGTGCGCCAGGCCTTGTCCAGCCGCTCGGACGGACGGCCCCGGGCGTGGATCAGCGGGGGAGAACCGACGGTTTGCCTCGCACCCCGCGAACAGAGGGGACGGGGCGGGCGGAACCAGCAACTGGTCTTGGCCGCGCTGGCCTACCTGCTGGATCTGCCGAACCCGCCGCCCGGCGAACTGGTCCTGCTGGCAGGTGGGACCGACGGCGAGGACGGACCGACCGATGCGGCCGGCGCGTGGTTGGACCGCCATCTGCTGGCACGCGTCGACGCCGCCGGCCCCCGGCCCACCGAATACCTCCGCCGCAATGACGCCTACCATTTCTTCGAGCCGTTCCAGCGATTGCTCCGCACCGGTCCGACCCATACCAATGTCTGCGATTTGCGGGTGGTTCTGACGGGGGGAGAGCCAAGTGGGGAGCCGAATGGATGCCCCGGTACGTGATCCTGCTTCATCAGACGCCACGGGGATCGCCCCGGCCGACGCACTGGGATTTCCTGCT
>SLEY01000475.1 GCA_007124535.1 Planctomycetaceae bacterium | reverse complement strand
TGCTCCAGATCGGTGCCTAACGATTTGCCGGTCGTTGCTTCCTGACCCGCGATGTCCAGGATGTCATCGGCGATTTGGAAGGCGATTCCCAGATCCCGGCCGTAGGCTTGCAGCCGCTCGGCCACCGCGGTTTCGGCGCCGGCATGCTGAGCCCCCAACAGGCAGCTGCAGGCACACAAAGCGGCCGTTTTGGCTTCGATGATTTCGTAGTAGACCGTTTCGGTCAGATCGAAATTGCCGCGGCTGCCCTTCTGCCGCAATTCGCCTTCGCAGACCACGCGAGCCGCTTCGCCAATGGTCCGGCAGGCATCCAAATCCCCTAGACTGGCGGCCAGCATGTACGCCTGACTGAAAAGGAAATCACCCAGCAACACACTGGCTTCGCAATCCCAGCGGGCGTTGACCGTGGCCAGATGCCGGCGGGTGGTGGCCTGGTCCAATACGTCGTCGTGGACCAGCGTGGCGGTATGGATCATTTCGATCACGGCCGCCAACGTGCGGTGGGCGGGTTGGATTTCACCGACGGCGCGCGCGGCCAGCAGCATCAGGGCGGGCCGGAGCCGTTTTCCCCGCAACAAGCAACCGTAACGGACCAGTTCGTCGACGTAGGGGTCGGAGCTGCGCAGCTGACCCTGCAATATCCGTTCCACCTCCTCCAATTCCCGGGCGATCAACCGATACGGGGCGGGGGAACTGCGGGTGAGGGAATCGCGCGTTGGCGTGACGGCCAGACTCATGGTTGCATTCGTCATCGAGAGGGATCCTGGTTCCGCTCCGGACGATGAACTCAGGCGTCCGGCGTTTCGTCTTGGGAGGCGCGGTGGAAATGACCGCTCCGGCCTCCCGCTTTCTCTTCCAAACGGATTTGATCGATCGTCATGTGACGATCGATCGCTTTGCACATGTCGTAAATGGTGAGCGCCGCGGTGGCGACGGCCACCAAAGCCTCCATTTCCACCCCCGTTGCCGCGGTAATCCAAGCTTCCGCCTGAATGTCGATCCGGTCCGGCTGGGGGAAATCGAATCGGATTTCGATCCCTTCCAAGGCCAAGGGATGGCAGAGGGGGATCAGCTCCCAAGTCCGCTTCGCCGCCAGTATACCAGCCAGGCGAGCAACTTCAAGGACATCCCCCTTTTCAAGTGTCCGGGATCGTACTCGTTCGAGGGTCGGGCCCTGTAAGTGGACTCGGCCTGTTGCCCGGGCGTAGCGCCGGGTGAGTTCTTTACCCCCGACGTCGACCATCCGGCTGCCGCCTTGATTGTCGAAATGGGGAAGCGGTTGCTCGGCATTCATGGCACCCCCGGGAGACACTGGTTCGTTGGGGACTTCAACCGCAGCGGCGCGGTGGAGACAACAAAAAAAAACGCCCACCGAAGTGGGCGTTGTCCCGAAGCGGTCGGACGCAGTCCGTTGGGGGCGGGGTCCCCGCCTGTGCCCTGGATCGAATCCTTCGATCCCCCTTCGGGCGTCGGGGTGCCGTCGCAAGGCCCCTTCACGACGGCTGCAACGAGACGGCAAACGTCGTTCGACAGGGAGCGTGAGCGAACTACACCAGTTCCTTTTTCGCGCCAATCAACGTGCGAAGGCGTTCGGCCAACAGGCGAGCGTCGAACGGCTTCTTGAACGTTTCGTTGATACTCGAGCGATCGAAGCTCATCGGCTGGCCGTCGTCCGGCAGCAGGGCGATCAGGATCGTTTCGCCAAAGTCGGTATTTTTTCGTAGATTCTGGCAGATCTGCAGGGCCTCGACCCGGCCGATCGAAAAATCCACGATAATGCAATCCGGATGGAAGCTCTCCGCTTGAATCCCCGCCTCGAAACCGCTGGCCGCCACCGCTACCTTGAAGGAGCGCTCGGCGGGTAGCTCACGTTTCAGGCTTTCAATCAATACCTGGTCTTGTGCCACGATCAGCACCTTGGCCATCGCCTCGTCTTCGAGGTCGCCCAGGGGCATCCCGTGCTCTTTCAGGAATCGGATCAGGTATTCCCGAGGGATACGTCGGTCTTGGGAACCGGGAATCCGGTACCCTTTCAGGCGGCCCGAATCGAACCACTTGCTGACCGTGCGCGGGGCCACTTTACAGATCTTTGCGACCTGTCCAGTTGTGAACACCTTCATCGCAGGTTCTCCATAACTCTCTCGTTGACTCATCCTCACTCCCGCGCTCGTCCGAAGTGGTCGAGACACGGTGTCGTTCCCCTTGCCTATGCCCGCTGCCGTTCGGATCGGCATCTGCCGGATGTGGGTGATCCGGCAAGGCACAAACATCTGGGTCGGGGTTGGACCTTGATCATGCTTCTGCGCGGCTTTGAGTCAGCTCCCTCTGATCTCCGCCTCAGTATAATCATCGGCAATAGAAGGGCTCGGAACTTGGTTAAAATTGACAAAATGGAGAACGCTCTTGTAATGTTCCCATCAGTCACAATTCCGATCCCTCCTGGAGCCACAATTGGGGCTGATCAGAGGGTGTCCTGGTGGGAATTTGTCGCATGGGCGTGCCACGTCAAATTCTGCACAGGCAGGCATCGACGTGCCTGCAGGCAGGACCCCCCCTGCTCAGTTCGCTCCGCAGTGGTGGCGCCGCCCGGAACAACCGAGTGACGCGGTGGAACAAACCTTCCGAATTTATGTTTCGATTCGATCCGGGGGATTACTTTAGAAAGTTTGCCCGTTTCGGCTCTGCCAGCAAAGTCTGCCCCCCAAAAATGCGTGACATGCTGCCAAGAAATCACAGTCGCCCTGCTCGGC
>SLEY01000531.1 GCA_007124535.1 Planctomycetaceae bacterium | reverse complement strand
TTCTCGCCCTGAGCCACCAAATGCCGGATCCCTTCCTCCGCCGCTCCGACCCCGGAACCCATCAGCACCAAGACACGCTCGGCATCCGGGGCCCCGACGTAGTCGAACAAATGGTACTGCCGTCCGGTCAGGGCCGCGAACTGGTCCATCGTCTCCTGGACCAATTGCGGGGTGGCTTCATAAAACGGGTTGCAGGCCTCGCGCGCCTGGAAGAACACGTCCGGATTCTGAGCCGTTCCGCGAAGCAAAGGACGATCCGGATCCAGGGCCCGTTCGCGATGGGCCGAAATCAACCGGTCGTCCAGCATCGAGCGGATGTCGTCGTCCGTCAGCAATTCCAGTTTGTTCACCTCGTGCGAACTACGGAAGCCGTCAAAAAAGTGCAAAAACGGCAGACGCGTCTTCAGCGTCGCCGCGTGCGCGATCATCGCCATGTCCTGGACTTCGACCACCGAACTGGACGCCAGCATGCTCCAACCGCAACTGCGGCAAGCCATCACGTCACTGTGATCACCGAAAATCGACAAAGCATGCGTGGCCAGCGTGCGGGCCGCGATGTGAAATACGGCCGGAGACAACTCGCCGGCAATCTTCAACATGTTGGGGATCATCAGCAACAGACCTTGAGACGATGTGAAGGTCGTCGTCAAAGCCCCGGCCTGAATCGCCCCGTGGCAGGCGCCGGCCGCTCCGGCCTCGCTCTGCATCTCGATGACATCCGGGATCGCTCCGAACACGTTCGGGCGTCCCGCAGCCGACCACGCATCCGACAACTCGCCCATCGGCGACGACGGCGTGATCGGATAAATCGCAATGACCTCGCTGGATTTATGAGCGACGTATGCCGCCGCCTCATTGCCTTCCACCGTGACCCATTTGCGTTCACTCACATGACTCTCCTCGATCGGTTAAGACACGTCCCGCAGGCCCGAGGGAAACCGGACCACAGGACTACGAGGAGGACCCCAACCGTAGAAGTCCACTCGTTATTGTTCGGGCCGGGAACGAAGCCGCACCCGGGGCCCCCGGCATTCATTTCACTTGTTCCAAGTCCACAAAACGTTGCTCCTGAGCCGACAACAGGGCGGCTTCCAGCACCCGCTGGGTCTGGTAAGCGTCCTCGAACGTCGGGATGGGCACCGTCGGCTTCTGGCCGTCGATGTCGCACAGGAAATCGTAGGCCTCGTTCGTAAAGGTATGCTCATAGCCAATGATATGGGCATCGGGCCACCAGTTGGCAACGTAGGGATGGTCTCCGCCATGCGTGCACATGATCGTGCTCCATCCCTGAGCCCGCCGGGGAACCCGCGCGTCGTAGTACTCCAACTCGTTCATCCGCTCGAAATCGAATTTCAGCGAACCCTTGGTCCCGTTGATCTCGAATCCGTTGCGGTTCTGGTTCCCCGTCGCCTGGCGGGCCGCTTCGAAGCTGGCGATGGCGCCGTTCGAGAAACGCGCCAGGAACAGCACCGCATCATCCACCGTCACATCGCCCATCTCGTCGCCAGCGCCGTGGCTTTCCGCCAATCCGCCGGCCGCAACGCCCGTCATCCGCTTCCGCTTCTTGATGAACGTCTCCGCAATCGCTCCGCAAATCTGAGTGATCTCATGCCCGGTCACGAACCGCGTCATGTCCACGATGTGGGCATTCAAGTCGCCGTGCGCCCCCGAACCCGCCAAGTTCTTGTCGAACCGCCAGAGTAAGGGGATCGCCTCATCGGCCCAGTCCTGCAGATACCGGGCGCGGACGTGGCGGATTTCGCCAATCTCCCCGTCCCGGACCATCTGGTGCGCCAAAGCCACCGCGGGGCAGCGGCGGTAGCAGAACCAAACCGCCGTCTTCACGCCAGCCTTGTTCGCCGTCTGAGCCATTTCCCGAGCTTCGTCCAACGTGCCCGCAATCGGCTTCTCGCATGCCACCGGCTTGCCCGCCGCGATCGCCGCCTTGGCCGGCGGAGCGTGCATGAAGTTCGGGGTGACAATGTCCACTAAACCAATCTCCGGTGACCGCACCAGGGCCTCCCAGTCCGTCGAAGCATTTTGCCACCCCCAATTGTCGGCAAAAGCCTGGGGATCCTCGTCGGACTGCCCAAACACCGTGTGCATCACCGGCTTGATCGGCGGCTTAAAAAACTTGGCAACCTGGCCCCATGCGTTCGAATGCGAACGACCCATGAACCCCTGCCCGATCATCGCAACATTGATCGTCTTCATCAGTGTCTCCTCGGTAGCGTGAGTGTACAGCCCTTCAGTTCCCCGTGAAACGGAGATACCCTGCCTATGGGGATTAGCGAGATCCAACCTCGAATATCCGGAATGTCCCGGAATTCCGGTAGCAACGGTTGTACCCCATTGCCCCGCTTTTGAAAACGGGGTAGAGATGATCCGTTCCTAAGAATGTACCGGGGGACGTGACACGCCGATTCCCCGAAATCCGAATCGCGTGACTACAAAATCTGCGGTAACGTCTTAGGATGGTTGTAAAACCAAGAAGAGTCGGGGCGGCAAAGCGCCGCCCCGGGCCAAACTTTTACCGGAGTACCCTCTTCGATGACCATCTCATTCCCGACCGATATCGACGCGGGAGAACGGAATAATTCAGCCAAACCGAAAACTCGGCGCGCCTCTCCCCCAGTCGACTTGCCCGCGATCGAGCAAGCCGTCCGGAATATCCTGGTGGCCATCGGTGAAAACCCCGACCGGCCGGGATTAAAAGAAACCCCCGAACGAGTGGCGCGAATGTACCAGGAAATGTTCGCAGGCCTCCGCTCGAACCCGGCCAAACATCTGCGAGTCACTTTTCCCGAAACCTACGACGAAATCGTCCTGGTGCGAGATATCGGCTTTACCAGCTTGTGCGAGCACCATCTGCTGCCCTTCACCGGCGTCGCCCACGTGGCGTATATCCCGAATGGAAGGGTCACCGGCTTGAGTAAATTGGCCCGAGTGGTCGAGGATTTCGCCCGGCGCCCTCAAGTTCAAGAACGTATGACCGCCGAAATTGCGGACTTGCTCGAAAAGGAACTTCAGTCCAGCGGGGTGGCGGTGGTCATCCAGGCGGAGCATTCATGCATGTCGATTCGGGGGGTGAAAAAACCGGGCAGCCAGACCGTGACCAGTGCCCTGCGAGGGGTCTTTAAGACCCATCTTTCCAGCCGGTCCGAGGTGATGTCGTTAATCAACCATGGCTGAGCAACCCTGGCCAAGCGGCCGCGGGACCCACCGCGGTTCGAAATGAAAACCGTCCCATGATCATCCAGAAGAACTACAAATTCTACGCCGCCCACCGCAACGAGGAACTGGGCGACAAATGCAGCAATCTCCACGGCCATCGCTACGGCCTTCGCTGCCATTTCCACGTCCAGCGGAACGGAGCGATTTCCACCCTGTTCGCCGACTTCGATGACCGCATCGAGCCGTGGCTGAAGGAGCATTACGACCATGCCATGCTGATCCACCGGCAGGACCCGCTGTATGAGACCTTGTGCCAGCACATGGAGCGGACCAACGAGTGTCTGAAGCTCAAGTGCTTCGACCGGCCCACCTCGGTCGAGAATCTCGCGTGGCAGCTGTTCACGGAGATCACCGCGCTCGGCTTCGAACTCCTGCGGCTCGAAGTCCAGGAGACCGACTCGTCGGTGGTCCATTACACCCGCGAAGACTGGCTCACCGATAATCAGCGATTTGCCAAGGCAACCCGTTCTGCAAATAAATCCGCCTATCGGAGCAATCGCTAACCCCCAGATGAAGCCGGCTCCTGGCGCACCAGCGCACTGATTTCTTTGAACTCCGGTGTGCCGGCGACTTCACACCACTCGAACAGAGCCGCTTCGGTCGTAGTCAGCGTGGCGCCCGAGGATTCCATGCGGCGCAGGGCGGTCTGATAATCCAAGACCGAACGCGACCCGATGGCGTCGACGGCTACGTAAACCCGGAATCCCTCGTGCATCAAGTCCAGAACCGACTGCGTCACGCAGACATGCGCTTCGACCCCCGCCAGCAGGATTTTGTGGCGGCCGGCATCGGCCAGCCGCGAGAACAAATGGCCGCATTGCCCACAGCTGAACGCCAATTTCGAGGGGATCGTCCCGAGCCGCCCGGCCAGTTCCGGAACCGTGGGCCCCAAGCCGCGGGGATACTGTTCGGTGGCCATGACCTCCAGGCCCAGGATCCGCGCTCCGTCGATCAACCGTCCGATGTTCCACACGATGCGGGCTTGCTCCAGGATCTGGGGCATCAGCCGTTGCTGGGCGTCGATCACCAGCAGGGCCGTATCGTTGCGGCCCATCAGTTCGGGACTTCGGGTCAGGGTGGGCACGTGGTCGGGGTTCATCGAATTCCTCCGCGTTCGAAACCGGACCGATTCAGTTGGTCCGGGCGCCAGGTGTGCGATTGCCATTGGGGGTGCGTGGTTTTCCGCCTCGGTCCTTCCCGTCACCATCGGGAAACGATGGCGGTTGGGGCGGCTGGCGATGGGGAACCCGCGGGCGAATGCGGCCAAGATAGCGGGTCGGAAGCGAGAAGACCAGAGGCCGGTCCGAATGTCAGCTGGCTTTTTTGGGCCCCCCCTAGAGTTGTCGAACGATTTCGGGGAAACTCAACAGTATGAAACTTCATGCGACGACCATTTTGACGGTGCGCCACCAGAATCGGGTGGCGATGGGCAGCGACGGCCAGGTGACGCTGGGCACGTCGATCATGAAGGCGGATGCGGTGAAGATTCGTCGGTTGGCCAGCGGCAGCGTGCTGTGCGGCTTTGCCGGCGGGGCCGCCGATGCCTTTGCGCTGCTGGAACGATTCGAGGCCAAGCTGAAGGACCATCCGGCCAATGTCCCTCGCGCGGCTACGGAATTGGCGAAAGAATGGCGGACCGACCGAGCCCTCCGCCGACTGGAAGCGATGTTGACCGTCGCCGACGCGACCTGCACGCTGCTGCTGAGTGGCACAGGGGATGTCATCCAGCCGACCGACGGGGTGGTCGGGATCGGCTCGGGAGGCGCCTATGCGACCGCCGCCGCTCGGGCCCTGGTCCAACACTCGCAGCTGGACGCGGCCGCCATTGTCCGCGCGTCTTTGGAAATTGCGGCCGGCATCGACATTTACACCAATGAGAATCTGCTTGTTGAGGAACTGGAGTGCCCCCCGTGAATCGTGCCCTGACCGAAGCCAAGACGGCCGCCGCCCCGCCCGCGGAATTGACACCTCGCCAAATCGTGACCGAACTGGACCGTTACATCGTCGGGCAGGACGAGGCCAAGCGCGCGATTGCCGTAGCGGTCCGCAACCGCTGGCGGCGCCAGCAGTTGAACGAGGAGATGCGTGAAGAGGTCGCCCCCAAAAACATCCTGATGGTGGGCCCCACCGGGGTGGGAAAGACCGAGATCGCACGCCGCTTGGCTCGCCTGACCGGCGCCCCCTTCATCAAGGTGGAGGCCACGAAGTACACCGAGGTGGGCTACTACGGCCGGGATGTCGAGAGCATGGTCCGGGAACTGGTGGAGAACGCCATCGGGCTGGTCCGGGAACGCGAGCGGAAGAACGTCGAGGACGAGGCGCAGCGGCGTGTCGAAGAACGTTTGTTGGAGATGCTGTTGCCGCGCCCGGTCGAACAGGATCGGGATCGGGAGCGGGAGCGGGAGCCGGAGGATCTTCGCCAAGCGGCTCGCCATTACGAACGAACTCGCGAAAAAATGCGGGCCATGCTGGTTTCCGGCGAGTTGGATCAGCGCAAGGTGGAGGTGGCGACCGAGCAAAAGGCCTCGCCTGTGCTGGTCGGCAGTTTGGGGATGGAGCAGATGGACATGGATCTGCAGAGCATGTTCGAAAAGATCCTCCCCCGCTCGACCACTCGCCGCGAGATGACCGTTGCCGAAGCCCGCGAGGTGCTGTTCGATCAGGAATGCGAGGCGCTGCTGGATCCGGAGAAGATCAATCACGCCGCGATCGAACTGGCGGAGAACCTGGGCATCATCTTCGTGGACGAACTGGACAAGGTGGTTGCCAGCGATGCGCGGGGAGCCGACGTGTCGCGCCAAGGGGTCCAGCGGGATCTGTTGCCGATTATCGAAGGCACGACGGTTCAGAGCCGTTACGGCTATGTGCGAACGGATCACGTGCTCTTCGTGGCTGCGGGAGCATTCCACCGCGCCCGGCCATCCGACCTGATGCCCGAACTGCAGGGCCGATTCCCCATCCGAGTCGAACTGCAAGAGCTGACGCGGGCCGATTTCGTCCGGATCCTCCAAGAACCACGCAATTCGCTGACGCGGCAGTATGCGGCGCTGATGGAAACCGAGGGGATTCACGTGGTGTTCGCCGCCGATGCGATCGAGGCCTTGGCGGCCTACGCGCACAAGGTCAATCAATCGAATCAGAATATTGGGGCTCGGCGGTTGTACACGATCATGGAACGTCTCCTGGAGCACCTGAGTTTTGAAGCCCCCGATCAGGAGCCGGGCCGCGTCGAGATCGACGCGGACTATGTCAACCAGAGGCTGGAAGCGATCAGCGAAGACGAAGAGCTGAGCAAATTCATTCTCTGACCCCCCCGGGCGTTCGACTTGATCTTGATGGACATCCAGATGCCGGAAATGAACGGTTTCGAAGCCACAGAAGCCATCCGACGCCGCGAACGCCGCCACGGTTTGCGCGTGCCCATCGTGGCCCTCACCGCCCACGCCATGGAAGGCGACCGCGAACGTTGTCTGAAAGCCGGCATGGACGGATATGTCTCCAAACCGATCCGGCGGGACCAATTGAACCAAGCCATCGCGGCCTGCCGGACAACTCGCCTTGAAGATCGTTAACTCGAGAAAGCGACCTTGCCGTCGCGGGTGGTGAGCTAAGCATCTGCCTATCGCCGACATTTCTTCCCCAGACCTCCCCAACTATCGAATCAAAATAAGCCGCCTCACCGTTACTACCCGTTTTTCTTGGACTCGCCTCGGTTGACCGTTACAAACGGCACGATAGGGAGAACAGACGCAATCGCAACGGGCCAGAAGTTGTGGGGGGCGCCGCGGTACGATCGGCGGAAGTTTACCGGTGCGAGAAAGAAGAGGAGTTCTCGTATGGTGCGATCAAGTGCGAAGAGAATCCCGGAGGCGACGTTTCTCGCGGCCTTGTTGGGGGTCATTTTGGGGTGGAGCACCACTCACAGCCAGGAGCCTGACCCTCCGGGGATCGGGAATGGCGTCGAGGTGTCGCCCGTGGCTCCTCAGGAACCGGCGCTGCCACTTGATCAGGCCCTGGACGACGAGCCTTTGGAATTGCCTTTGGGGCTGCCGCCTCTGGAAGAGTTTGCCCGCCAACCCTACTTGGTCCCTCAGCCGTCCCCCGGGACATTGACGATCATCCCGCCGGACACGCCGGCGGAGACCGCGCGCGAGGTCGCCGCCCTGCCCCGGACGATCCCGGCGGCGGTGACACGGATTGACGAGGACACGATTTGGGCGACCGGTGCGAGGAATCTGAATGAGCTGTTCGATACGCTGGTGCCCAACGCGCAGGTGATCCGCCATCACGCTCAAGGCCCCCATTTGGGATTTCGGGGGATCATCAGCGACAAAGACGACAAGTACCTGCTGCGGGTCAATGGCCGGTTGATGAACAACCGCAGCCAAATCGGCGCTTTCAGCGAACACTACTTGCCCATGTTGGGGGACATTCAATACATCGACGTCATTCGCGGTCCCGGCTCAGCCGTCTACGGTCCCGGCGCGATTTCCGGCGTGGTGAATATCGTGACCCACAACGGATTGACGTTCGAGGGGACCGACGCGACGGTTCGCAGCGGGTTTGTGGAGAGTTTTCTCAGTGCCGAGGTGCGACATGGAGTGCGGCTGAGTGAGGACACGGGGGTGTTCTTCTACTACGGATACGCGGATTATCCCGGTGCTTCCCAGCGTCATTCGCCCTACGTCTTTGGGCGCTCGTTCGACACATTGGAGGGGCCCCCTGTAGTGGCGGGCCAACCCGTTCCGTTTGGCATTCCCGACGACCATCGGACGCATCGGGGAAGCGGCCGGCACAAGCTGCATGCTCAATACACCTCGGGGGACTGGGATGTCTGGTTGCGTTACACGCAGAGCGGCGAACAGACGGTGTGGCGCCGGGATTTCCTGACCGGCCCCCCGTTGGGAAGAGCCCCTGACGAGATGACCTTCGAGGATTTGACCGTCGATCAAGCCGGCTACCAGCATTTGACCGCCTTTTTGGGTTACCATTGGGAGCAGAGCGAACAGTTTCAAGTGGACTTCGCCTTCAGCTTCGACACTTTCGATCTGGAACGTTTAACGGAGGAAGTGCCCTCGGGTTACATCGCGCACCGGGAGGACGAATGGTTTGGCCGGATCCTGGGCCATTGGGATCCGTTCGAGCGGCACGGATTTGCTTTCGGTTTCGAATACTCGCACGAGACGTTCGGACTGGACAGCCGGCGAGTCGACTCCCGGCCCGCTTATACGCCGCGGCAGCGCGAGGACACCCGCCCCTGGTCGACGAACACCTATTCGCTGTTGGGCGAGTATCAATGGCGAATCAACGACCAATGGGTCAGCTTCTTGAGTGGTCGGGCTGACAAGCACACATATACCGACTGGCTGTTCTCGCCCCGTGCGGCCGTGGTCTGGAGCCCTGATGCCTGCAACACCGTGAAGTTCATCGCCGCCGATGCGGTTCGACGGGTGGAGGACGATGTGTTGCGTTTCATGTTCCTGGAAGGGGCGGACTTCGACGAATTGGAAAAACTGGGCAGTCTGGAACTGAGGTACGAACGCCGCCCCACCGAACCGGCCATGTGGGCGGTCAGCACGTTCTACCAGGACACCCAGACCGTGGCTTTCGCCCGCACGGGAGACGAGGTGGCGGGACGTTCCCAGTTGCTGGGCGAGTTCCAGATCTGGGGCATCGAGTTGGAGGCCGATTATCGCACCGAACGCACCCATTTCGTGGCATCGCATGCCTATACGGACCTCGTTCACGGCCGCTTGCTGGATCCCGCCACCACGGTCCAGGGGGTATCAGCCTACCCCTACAATGTTCTTTTCGACGACGAGGAGCCTTTTGGACGCCATCTGGCCAATTGGTCCCCCTTTTTGACGAAATTTTATCTCGCTCGCGAGCTGGATTTCTGCTGGTCCGCCAGTGCGGCGTTGCGGATTTACTGGGGATTTCCGGGCGGTCGCGATTTGACCGAGTACAACAATTTCCTGTTGGAGGACACGGGCCAGCCCAGTCCGGGGTTGGGGCTGTCCGATCCGGGCTACACGAAGTCGTTCCAGGGCAACTACTATTTGGACTTCGGTTTGGAGCGAAAGCTGGGCGAGCGAGGCGCGTTGCGCTTGGACGGATACAATGTATTGGGTTGGATTGATCGGGATCTCAACAAGCGGAATTACTTGAATCGTTTGTCGGAGTATCGTGCGGAAGCGGCGGCCCTGGCGCTGTCGGTTCGCGTGGATTTCTAAGGGGAGCGGTCGAGTTGCCGATCCCGATGTCGCGTTTCCACGGTAGGGTGGGCCTATGTTGCGTTGGTTCGGCACCGCTTTGCTGATTCTTTCCGCCTGGGGCGGTGCGGGAGCCGCGTGGGCCCAACAGGATTTCGTGGACTTGGAGTACGAGCGGAAAGCCACGTATCTGATCTATTTCGGGATCTACGTTCAGTGGCCGGCGGACGCGGTCCCTGCCGCCGGCGATCGCTTTGTGATCGGGATCCTGGGAGGCGATCCTTTCGGCAGGCACCTTCGCCGATTCGAGGGGAAACCGCTGGGCGACAAGCGGATCGTGATTCACCGCTTCAACTCGATCGACGACTATCGTCCTTGCCACCTGCTGTTCATCTCCGGGCGGCCGGCTCCGCAGCAAAGGGCGGAAACCCCGCGGGATCGGCTCCGTGACGCCCTGGAGCATGTCGGTGACGACCCGGTCCTGATTGTCGGTGAATCGGAGGGCCTGGCTCGCCAGGGGGCGATGATCGAGTTTGTGGCGGATGTGCGGGACCGGCTGATCAAGATGGAGATCGATCTGGCGGCTGCCCGGAACGCGGGTCTGGAAATCAGTTCCCGTTTGTTGAACCTGAAGGGAATTGTGACGGTGTTGGAAGAAGACGGGTAGGGAACGAACACGATGGCACGCTTCGCTGAGCTGAACCGCCGGTTGCGGAATCTGTCGATTCGGACGAAAGTCATGGCCTTGTTGGTGGCCGTGGTCTCGTTCGCGTTGTTATTGTCCGCCGTAGCGTTCGTCATCCACGACCTGCGCATGCTGAGCCGTGCCCTGCACGATCATTTGGAGACGTTGGCGGCCGTCCTGGCCGACAACAGCGAGGCCGCTTTGCGGTTCGATGATACGAGCACGGCGGAGGAGGTATTGGCATCGCTGGGCCAGGATCCTCGGGTGGTCTACGCCCGCACGTATGATCGTCAAGGTCGGGTGTTCGCGCGCTACCCGGCGGAGGGCCCGGACGAACTGCTACCCCGGCATCCCGGCCACGAACGGGCCTTCCTGCAAGATGGCTACCTGCATGTGTACCGATCGATCGACATCGACGACCCGCTTGTCGAGGGGCAACCGCCGGGGCG
>SLEY01000207.1 GCA_007124535.1 Planctomycetaceae bacterium | reverse complement strand
CGGGGACGGTCAATCGTCCGTGCGCAGCTTCTCGCGAAACACTTCGCGAAATTTCTCCAGTTTCGGGCGAATTACGACTTGACAGTAGGCTTGTTGAGGGTTTCTAATGTAGTAGTTCTGGTGGTATTCTTCCGCCGGATAAAAGGTCGTCATCGGGCTGATCTCCGTGACGATCGGTTGGGACCAGGAGCCGGATTCCTCGAGCTGCTTCTTCCGTTCTTCGGCAATCCGCCGCTGCTCTTCGTTGTGGTAGAAGATGACCGAGCGGTACTGGGTTCCCACGTCGGCTCCTTGGCGATTCAAAGTGGTGGGATCGTGGGTTTCCCAGAACACGCGCAGCAAGGCGTCAAAGCTGATGATTTGCGGGTTGAAGCGGATTTGACAAACTTCGGCGTGTCCGGTGCGTCCGGTCGAAACCTGCCGGTAGGTCGGATTCTCTGTGCGGCCCCCGCTATACCCCGAGACGACCGAGGTCACACCTTGCAGTTGTTGGAAGATCGCTTCGACACACCAGAAGCACCCGGCTCCGAACGTCGCCAATTGCTCCTGTTCGGAATCGGGGGGCGTGGCGGGCGTAACGGATGGGTCCGGAGACGAAGCGTGGGATGAATCCGGCATCGGAGAAGCCTCCTCGGTCATCGGTATCGGGGAAGAATCCGCCTGGGTGCATGCCAACGGGTTAGCGAGCAGGACGATCAACCCGATCAGGTTACGGATGGCCGTCTGCCGGGGCCAGTGCCCGTTCCAAAAGTGAAAACGCATGATCGACCTCACACAGGGTTCAGGAATGACCGCGAGGTCACGACAGGACCTCGCGGCCGATCTGCAAAATTTCCTCCGCATCCAACACGGCATCGTTTCGCGTGAACAGACGTCGGACGGCGGCACGATGGATCCGCATTTTGTCGGTCCCCACCCCGAGGGCCCCGTAGGTGACGACTCCGTTCCGGGTGACGGCCCGATCCTGCGGCTCGATCCCGCCGATCCCCGCGGGGGGGACGGCATTCAGATCCACGGCGACCCGCAGACCTCCGTCTGCGTTCAACAGCGCCTCGGGCAGCAATTCGACGCCCGCGGTTCCGGCAGCGAGGACCACGGCGGCCCCCTGGACCGCCCGTGCGGTGGATGCGGCATCCGCCGTCTCGCAAGGTTCCCAACGAGCCCCGGGAATCTGTTGGGCCAACCGGTCACACACTTCGGTCGCTCGCGACAATCGCCGGGACGCCAGCCGCACGACCGCTCCCTGCCCCGCCAGCAAGCGTGCCGCACGCTGGCCGACCGGTCCGGTACCCGCCAAAACCAGGGCCAAGGCGCCCGGCAACGCCTGATGGCGAGCGGCGGATAACACGGCCGCCGCGGCCGTGGTATTGGCACCACTGGAATCCAGCAGGACCGAGACCCGCAACGGCCCGAAAAACGCCGCGGTGACCGAGGCCAGCAATCGTTCACCGGCGGTTACATCCGAACCCCCGATGAAGACGGCCGTGTGGTGCAGATCCCCCGGACCGCGCGTGAACATGGCCCCATGCACCAAATCCCGCACACCCGACGGCTCGACTCCCGAATAGGACAGCAGGTGCTGCACGCCCGCATCCACGGCGACGACCGCATCGAAAACACTGCAGTGCGGGTCGGTATCCAACTGGATCAAAATCTTGGGCTTGCTCATGGCGATCGATCAAAAACCCCGGAACGGATGCTCGGCGGAGTCCTTGGCGGCGACCACTTCATCGGCGGTGGGACGCCCGCTCATCGCAGCGGAAATCGCATCTCGCGTGGCCGCATAATTGAAATCGTAAATCTTCTTGTCGTCTTCAGCGGCGGGGTGAATGAATACACCACACACCACGACCAAGTCCTCGCACTGATCCTTGGGAATCACCCCTTCGGCCACCGCGTTCGCAACCGCTTTGGCCACGGCGGCCTGAGCGGGACCAAACATCTGCACTACCTGCTTCATTCCCTTCATTGTGACCTTGGTAACCATCACTGTAGACGGTTTGACAGCCATGTTGGGGGCGAGTACGGCCAGTAGATTCGTATGCCCTTCGCTCTGTCGGGCCAAGGCATTCGCATAGGCCACGCCCACCGGACCACTCTTGCTGCCGATCAGCAAATCGATATGGGCAACTTCGTCGCCCTCCCCTGCCAACGCCTCTCCAATGAACATCGACATCCGTTTACTCTCCCTGGCGAAATACGTCACGAACTGAAAGATTGCCGGGCCCATGCTGCCCCAAAAAGAGCTTAGCAGAACGAGCGGCCTTGGCAAGAACCGAACCGGTCCTCAAGTGACGACACGGGCGCCTGCCCGTATCCGGGAGTCGCCGGACTTCGGGAGGCGTGCGAAATGACCCGAATTCCACCAGATTCGGCTACAATCTTTTCCAGCCGTTACGCGAGTCCTTGCCGAAAAAAGGATCGTTATGAAAGTGGAGCCCCTGTGCCCCGGGAATTCGGATCGAAGTGAAACACGCCTCGCTATTTTGGGGGCCAGTGTTCGTGCGGCGGCCGTCGCGGCGTGGCGAATCGGCATGATCCCCGCCGCCGCCGACCTGTTCGGAGATCGTGACCTCCAAGCCATTGCTCGCTGGTACCGGGTGGAGGACTATCCCCGAGGCTTCCTGGCGGTCGCCCCTCGCTTGCCGAAATCGCCGTGGATGTACACGGGCGGGCTGGAGAATCATCCGGAACTGGTCGAACGCTTGGCTGCCCAGCAACCGTTGCTGGGGAATCCCGCCCCGGTGTTGCGG
>SLEY01000132.1 GCA_007124535.1 Planctomycetaceae bacterium | reverse complement strand
TCCCCTTCTTGGCATTTCTCTTTCTGGGCGCGATGATGCCGCCCTGGGAATTCGATGTTCGGGAGTATCATCTGCAGGTACCGAAGGAGTGGTTCCTGGCCGGTCAGATCGAATTCCTGCCTCACAATGTCTACGGAAACATGCCTCTGGCGGGGGAAATGCCCGCCCTGCTGGCCATGGTGCTGTTCCGCGGTTGGGCCGATTGGTGGTGGGCGGCCCTGATCGGGAAGACGGTAATGGCGGCCTTCGCACCCCTGGCCGCTCTGAGCCTGTACGCGGCCGGCCGCCGACTGGCTTCGCCCGCCGCCGGCGCCGTCGCCGCCCTGCTGTTCCTCGCCACACCCTGGGTGCTCTACGTCTCGATGACCGGAAAGAACGAAGGGGTCCTGGCGGCGTATTCGATACTGGCTGTCCACGCCCTGATATTGGGATATTCGAAGGATCGTTCGGAGGGTTTTGGAAGCGTCCGGCCGAGCTACGCGATTCTGGCGGGCTTTCTGGCCGGTTCGGCCGCGGCCTGCAAATACCCGGCGCTCTTGTTCACCGTATTTCCCCTCTTCGCTGGCTGCCTCGGGATCGATGGCCGCCCGCGTTGGAAATCCGCGGCCATCTTCTTGCTGGCTGCCGGTCTGGCGGTCGGTCCCTGGTATGCGAAAAATGCCCTGTTCACGGGCAACCCCGTGTACCCGCTGGTGTTTGGAGGGCGGACTCGCACGCCGGAGCGGATGGAACAATGGAATCGGGCGCATCAAGTGCCCCGAGACGCACAAGGTCGGCGGTACAGTCCCGCTCAATTGGCGGATTCGCTGGCCCTGGTCGGTTGGCGCAGCCGCTTAACCCACCCCCTGCTGATACCCCTGGCCGTCCTGGCCGGCTGGGTCTATCGCCGGCAGCGTTCCATCCGCGGGCTGCTGGCCTTATTGCTATGGGTATTCGCCGTTTGGTGGCTGGCCACCCACCGAGTGGACCGTTTTCTTGTCCCTGTGGTGTCCTGGGTCTCGCTGTTGGCAGGTTGCGGTTTTGTGGCTTTCAGCCGTCTGGCAGGGCGACGGATCGCCATCGCCCTGCTGTTGGCCAGCTTGGCTTATGGCGGGATGTACTCGATCTCTCCCACCACCGGATTGCACGATCCGCGTTTGCTGGTCTCGCTGGCCGAACTCCGCCGCGACGAACCGGATGAGCCGGGAGGGCCCTCTCGCGTGTCGGCCGCCCATCGTTACCTGAACGATCGTCTGGAACCGAACCAGCGGGTGCTGCTGGTCGGCGACGCCCAGCCCTTCGATCTGGAGGTGCCCGTGTTGTACAACACGTGCTTCGACCCATGCCATTTCGAACGCCTGTTGCGAGACCGTCGCGGCGACCAGCGGCGGGAGGCGTTGCAGGCCGAAGGCATTTCCCACGTGTTCATCCACTGGGGCGAACTCGCCCGATATCGCAGTCCCGGCAACTATGGCTACTCCGATTTCGTCACCCGAGACCTGGTCTGGAACGAAATGGTGGACCAGCAACGTCTGCTCCGCCCCGTTCCCCTGGAAATGGACCGCCAAGTCGGCGAACTGTTCGAAGTCATCCCCCCCGATTAGACAATTGAAAACCACAACGGCGTGGCGTTCATCAATGCGCAAAGGACCGTTCTCGTCGAGTAGTGCGCATCGCCCCACTCCGATCGGGGGCTAGCGGCGAGTTTCGCTCACCGGGCGGACGGTCGGGGAGCGGGGCTGGAGCACCTCCGACAATCGTCGTTCGTACTGCCGCCGCTCCTCCTCCGCCCGCGTCAAGCGTTGAACGGCCGGACGGTCACCCGCTTGCAGATCACGCAGGGCTTGGGTCAATTCTTCCACAAAATCGGCGCTCATGCCCACCTGAAAGTGCTGTACGATGCCCTGTTCGTCCAGCACGACGATGGTCGGAGCCCCGGGGATCTCGAAGACATCGCGACCGAAGGCCGCCAAGTCACGTACCAGAGGCAGATCCAGATTCGCCCGCGCCGACCACTGGCGCAACTGGCGGTTGCTGACCGACGTGGGTTCCGTGCAGACGGCCAAAAAGACGGGGGAATCTTCTTCGGGAAACCGTTCCTGTAACCGGCTCAATTCCTGCAGGCAGGCTTCGGAGGCCGGATGCAGATTGAACCAAGTCAACACGGTGGGGCGGCCGAGCAATTGTTGCCTCGATACCCGATCTCCCTCCAGGTCGGTAAAGTAAAAGTCGGCGGGACGCTGGCCATACAACGCACTGGCCAGCGGCTCCGGCGGCAGCACGAATCGTCGTACGATCTGCGCCGGGTCCGGTACATCGAACCCGAACCGTTCCGAGCTGAGGTCCGCATTCAGCACGGCATCCCGCATCTCGGCGACCAGCGTCACGTTTTCCAAACGTCCCTCGGGATCCAGCTGCGCGGCCAACGGTTCCGTTGGGTATTCCATTCGCCGCAGGATGAACGACTCGCGGTCGATCCAGAGCACCAGGGGGCCCTCGGGCAACGTCACGCGGACTCGGTGGCAAGCATGCCCCTGCACCGTCGCGTCGTCCAGCAACTCGCGGCCCGCCTCCGGGCTGAATACCTGCTGCAACGGCTGGTCGCTCAGCAGGAGTTCCAAGGCGGTCGGGGGACCTCCCATCCCGCCAGCCACCACACTCAGAATCAGCGGATCCTCGTAAATCGTTTCCAGCGTCAGGTGCTCCGGACTGTCGCGCACCACCACTTGGCCGTCCAGATCGCGAGTGGACGGGTCGGCAATCGCTGCCTGCCACTG
>SLEY01000365.1 GCA_007124535.1 Planctomycetaceae bacterium | reverse complement strand
GAAACGGGATCGGTGTTCGGGATTTCACGGCCGTTGGGGAAATCCGCCCAAAGCCGTCTGGTCCATAACGACGGTTAGAGTGTTTTGGCTTGGGGCAAGCTGGATTGCCGTTGGCCCGGTCGGCGTCGTTGGTAGGTTCCCAAGGTTCGAACGGGGTGCCGGAACGGGCGCGTCACCCGGTAGAGCAAGTCGATGAATCGAAAGAAACCTTCCCAAAAATAGACCCCGGCCGGTGGCGCCTGCGGAGAGAAATACTCGCGAAGAAAGATGTCTCGCAAGCTGTAAGGCAGCCACAATTGGGAAATCTCTCTTCCCCGCTGAAGTAGGCTCAGAGCATTTCGTATCCGTACGCGATTCAAATCGACAAATCGCGCATCCTGCCAGCCGTGGGCTGTTCGGCGTACCAAGATATTCTGGTGTCCCAAATCACCGTGTTGGAAGCCGGCGTCATGAAAGCGACGGATCTCGTGTGCGAGGAATCGCAGGAGGTTGGTGCCCGCTCGGTACTGCGGGTCCCCCCCGAATAGACGACGAAGCTCGCTCCGGCCGTTGAGCCATTCACGGCGATACTCGGTGAGCAAATAGCTTTCCACCAGTCGGCCGCGGTTCCAACGTTCCAGGAAACCTAGCGGAAGCGGGGTTCCAATGTCGCGTTCCACAAGCCGTTGGGCCATGTGGTAGGCACGCCGTGCCTTGCTGCCTTTCCATACATAAATCGGGTGTCGAAAGAAAGGCGGGCGTCGGAACGCTTTGATTGCGATCGGGACGGGTTTTCCCTCCGGCCCGGGAAGCGACAGTTCGACAATGCGGTTACGACCTTGCCACAAGACGGGCGTCTCGGGCGAATGAACGCGATTGCCCAAATCATGCACCGCGTTACCAAATTCGGGAAATGAGAAGGGTTCCGCCACTTGCCCCGTGAAGGGACCGATCCGTCTGTCAACCGTTCTGAACACTTCCGACCTTTCCCGGGCACATGGACCCATGCGAACCGTGCTGGGGGAGGCCCACTCTGTGGCAAGGCCTCGGTTGTACTGCAATCGACTCGAACCACCCGCAACGACTCGCGTTGCTGTCAAGGCGGCGGAGGATTCTAAGGGCCCCGCTCGTTACGAACAAGAGCATTCACGGCTCATTCAGGTTGCGGGAACTCCCAGATACCACTGAAACGGGTGGTGAGTAGCCATCGGCCGGTTATGGGCCACGATTTTCGAGCTGGCAGTCTTGCCCATTTGATCGCGTGCCGCCTTGCGGCATCCGTGCCCGAAGCTCCGTCGACGAGATATCCATGCGGAACTCGGGGGCCACCGTCTGACATCGGCGGCGAAGTCCGGGCGGCAGGTCCAAGTCGTTCAAGGTGACAAAACGCGCGCCGATCAAACGACCGAAGACCAGAAAGCGGCAGTCGCGGTCGGCCAGTTCCGCCAGGGCCACGTCTCGCCCTGACACACTGCCGTAATATCGGGGATCCGCGATGCGGGCCAGCGTGTCGGCGCCGACAAGCCAAGTACAGCTTGGGAATAAACGAGCTTTGTCAACGAAGGTGGGGGCCCGAGTCAGCCAAATGATTGCCTCCGCGGGAAATGCGGCCGTGCGACGCTGAATCTCCTCGTTCGATAAGGGCGGTTTGTCGACGTTTTCTAATGAGATCTCGAAATCGACCCGCTGATTCGTGCGCTGGCCAGCCAATTCGGCGATACGCAGATGGGCCGAATGAAGTGGATTGAAAGCGCCCGGATAGAGCACCTCAGCGGGTGGCCGCGATGTGGCCGGATACACGGTCCACGATCCGGCTTGGCCTCTCGTGACGTGGTTCGGGTCCGGCGGCTCAGGGATCATGCCTTCACGGGGACTTTGCAGGATCAGTTCGCAGGTGGTGGCAGATCGCAGCCAGGGCCCAGCTCGCCGCCTCCTGCTGCCGGGCCAGGCGTTCGACCGCCCGCAGCTGATGTGTCTCCTCCCCGCCTGGCTGAATTGCGGCACGGGGAGTGGCGTGGGTGGCTATCGCCAGGAAGACGCGGCCGTCCAGGTGATCGGGCGCGTCGGGGCCCAAATGACCGGTGACCGCAACGCTCAAATTCGCCTCCTCGGTGCGCTGCAAAACCTGCCGCGCCATGCAGCGCGTCACCTCGGGACTGACCGCCGAACAGGTGGTGAGTAACTCCGCTGGGACCCCCAACCATTGGGTCTTGGTTGATTCCCGGTAGACCACGGCCGATCCGCAAAAATGCGAAGAAATCCCGGGGACGCCAGCCAGCCAGGCCGCGATTTGCCCCGCCGTGCAACTCTCAGCGATCACCAAGCGACACTCCCGTTGCACGAGCAGCGCAGCCACCTCTTCCACCAGACTTTCGACGAACGGTTCCAAGATGGGCTTCCTTTCCGAAACGTCTTTTCGAAAGCTCCTGACAAGCCGTCAGGAAGTTCGCCCTCAGACTTGCCAATCCAGCGCTTCACAATCCCAGCGCATCCGGTCCGTCGGCGACAGCACGACCGATCCCACCTCCGTCCGCCGTACAGCCCCCAACAATTGGTCGAAGCGGTCGCAGTCAAGCCGATAGTAAACGTGTTTGCCCTGCTGGCGGGAAGTCACCAGTTTGGCCATGCGAAGAATTCCCAAATGGTGACTAACCGCCGGCTGACTCTGCCCAAGTCGCTCCCAAAGCTCGCGCACGCACAATTCGCGGCGAGTTCCCAGGAGATCCAGGATGCGGAGACGCGTTTCGTCTCCTAAAAGCTTGAATATATGGGCAAGAT
>SLEY01000165.1 GCA_007124535.1 Planctomycetaceae bacterium | reverse complement strand
GCAGCCGACCGCGGTGGGCGCAGCCGCCAGCGGCAGCCGCGCGCTTTCGCGGGGCGGCGTCAAGCAAGGGCAGAGCACCGTTCCAAGACTATTCGGCCAGTTGCTCCCGATAGTTCCAGGGCAGCCAGCGCGCCGGTTCCGCCGTCACCTGCTCCTCGTGCCGCCAATCGGAGGCTGGCCGTTTCGCATTCATTGGCTGTCCTCCAAAAGCTACCGGTGCGACAGCCAACGATAACCCTCCCCCAAAAAAGATTCTTCCACACTTGCAGAAAGGACACCGATGATTTTGCACTAATCAGCAGTAACGCGACTCCCAGTCGCTCAATTCCCGGGCGATCTGGGCATCGTCCGGGATTTCGCCGCGCTGGCGCTGTTCCTGGAAGGTGTTTTCCAGGTCGAGCAACTCGTGCTGGAACTCCGCCCGAGCCTCGGGAGCCATGCGATCGGGGAATAATATCCCATCCAGATGGTCGGTTTCATGTTGGACGACCCGGCCCAGGAAATCGTCCAATTCCAGGCGGATCTCCTGGCCGCGAAGGTTGTAGGCGTGCAAGCGGATGTGTTTCGGGCGGCGAACCGGTCCGTAAAGTTGGGGGAAGCTCAGGCAGCCTTCCTCCATCTCTTCGCTGCCACGGGGATGGGTGATCACCGGATTCAGGAACACCTGCTCTTCGCCCTCGTCCGGCGAGCCGCTCAGATTCACCACGAACAGGCGGAGCGGTAGATGGACTTGATTTCCGGCCAGACCGATCCCTCGCGCCTCGTACATCTGCGTGAACATCTGCCGAACAATTTGGTGCAAATGGGCATCGACCCGGCGGATCGGTTTGGACTTATGCCGCAAGGCCGGATGGGGATAGCGAATGATCTGGAGCGTCTTGTCCGTTTTTTCGATTGGCATGATCAATTCTCGGGCGGCTGTATCCCGAAATCCCGGATGGTCAACAGGGTCTGCAGGCGCAGGCCTTGTGCGGCAAACGCTTCGGCGCCGCCTTCGATCCGATCGATCAGGGCCAATACGCCCCGCACTTCCAAGCCGGCTGCCCGAGCTTTTTCGATGGCGCGCAAGGAACTGCCGCCGGTAGTCACGACATCTTCGACGATCACGACACGATCCCCCGGTTGGACGGGTCCCTCGACCTCGCGTCCCTTGCCGTGGGCTTTGGCCTCTTTGCGAACGATAAAGCCACGCAGAGGCGTTCCGCGCTGCCCCGCCAGGGTGATCACTGCGGCGGTGATCGGATCGGCGCCGATGGCCATGCCACCGATCGCATCCGGCAGATCCTCGCCCAACAACTGAAGCATCCCACGAGCCACCAAGTTGGCTCCGGCCGAATCCAAGGTCACGGTCCGACAATCCAAATAATACGAGGCCTGTTTGCCCGACGCCAGCGTAAAGTTGCCGAACTGCAACGCCTTTTCCCGCACCAAGTCGATCAAGGCCTGTTTGTCATCCACTGCGCGATCCTCCCGACCAAGCCGTTTTCGATCGGCCGGCTCCTGCCGGCGCACCGCGCAGCACTCTACCACGTATCGTAGCGAATCGGAAAGGGGGGCACGTGGCGAAATGCCGAACGCCCACCGAAGGTCTCCCCGCGCTGTGGCCGGTCTCTGCCCGGCGGCGAGCAAGCGGCGCGCGCCGAGCAGTGCGGCCATGATTTCTTGGCAGATGCTTAGCGAATCAGGACCTGCGAACCCACCGAGAGGATGCCATAGATGTCGGCGGCGTCGGCCGTGTTCAGACTGATGCAGCCCAAACCACCGTGTGCGGGCATCACCTCGGCCGTTCCGTGCAGTGACATGCCCTGACCCAGATCGAGCCAATACCGCCCGTACGGGTTGTCTGGAGCGCCCCATTCCACGCGACTGCCGTCGGGCGCGAAGTACTCTTGGCCGGGTTGCTTATCGACCACATAATAGATGTCCGGACGAGGGGTGGGATCGTTTCCCGGACTGATGGAGAAACGTCCCGCATAGTACTCATCGACGAACAGGACCAGTTCGCCGCGATCCAAGCGGATTTCGGCGCGAAAGGGGCCGCGCAACACTTTCAGCTCGGTCCCGGGCGCCAGCGAGCGCGGGTCGGCGATGCCGTTGATGTTCTGCAGCAATGCCGCGGGCACCTGATAGCGCTCGGCAATCTGCTCGAGTGTTTCGCCGGGCTGCACCTGGTAGGGCGGTTCGAGCAAATGTTCGCTGGAATAGACCACCTTGCCGGCCAGCGGATCGAGCAGGTCGAGCAGTTTCTGGCGTTGATCGCTGGTGACCTCGGCGGCATCGTAGAACGGCGAAAGCTTCGATAAGGCCTCGGCCCAGCGCTGGTTTTGCAACAGTTCTTGAGCGGTCTGCCAAGCGGCGCCGAAGCCGGAGGTAGGGTGGTGGTTGTCAGAGAACTCCTTTTCGCCGGCGGTCAAGGGGGTCGGGGGCTGGTCGGGAGGCCGTTTCCCCACCGGATCGGATTCGTAGATCGAACGTGCGGCCCCGCTGCCGGCGGGTTCCGGCGATTCATACGGAGTCGGCGCGCGGGGCGGTTCGGGCGCGGCGACGGCGTCGGCTGCGGTCACATCGGCCGAGGGAGTTCGGGCGGGGCGGCCGAGGTCGGGAATCGGTGTCGTTTCGCGAGGCGGCCGGGCTTGGACATCGGGCGAGACGCCGGCAAGTGCGGGCGGGACCTCGTAGGCTGCCGGTGGTTTCTCCGGTTCGATCCGCGGGGCCAGATCGTGCGGCGGCGTTCGCGGCCCGGGCGATCCGTCCGAGG
>SLEY01000492.1 GCA_007124535.1 Planctomycetaceae bacterium | reverse complement strand
GATTAAGCGGCGCAAGGTGGGCCTCGATTGGAAACGGGGGGCTCGGTCGCGGGACGGCAGGACAGCGGCGTGGGACGATGGCGCGCGACGGACGCTACGATGGTCTGCGTCGGAGTGTACGCCTTCAGGGGGTGTTGTCACCGCCGGGGGGTACGATTTCCCACCCGCGGCGAATGGGGAATTTTGTTGGATCCGTGTTGACCCGCGTCCCTGCGTGGCTCAGAATGGATACTGTACCGCCCGTGGCGGGGCGACGTTTTGCGGAGTGTGGCATCGGGGGCCCCGCGGATGGGAGCGGGCAAATCGTAACAATCGGTTGCACGGGAGCCGGGCTTGCCCGTGAAATCCAATGGAAGGTCCACGGTCCCGGCTCCGTGAACCGGGTCGTTCGCCGACACCTGAACCTTTTCCGCTCATGGGTCCCATTGGTATGACAGACGCATTCGAAATTCCCGACGAGCTGCGACAATTCCTTAGCCTTGAAGAAGGCGAGGCCAACTTGGCGATCGCCACGGTCCTTGTCGATCCTGAGCAGAAGGGCGAGCTTATCTCGATCGCAGCGATTGCCGAAGACGAAATCGCAAAACTCATTGTCTTCGCACTTGCTCATCCCGACCGCCGTGGACTGTCCGAGGATTTGATGGCCAACCAAATGACGTTTCACCAGAAGATTGAGGCGTTTAAAAAAGTCCTGCCCGAATTCGACTCAAATCCAGACAATTATGGATCACATTTGCAATTCTTGGCGGCTCTCAAGAAATTGCGCAATACTGCTGCTCATTCCTTTGGTATCTCAACTGCCGATGTTCTTAAACTCAAAACGGATTCGGAAATCGTGAAGATCACAGCCAACTTCCCAGGGTCAGCTTGGGACAAGGTCACGGCACTCCGAGACTATCTGCAACCACTGATACCAGCGGATTGATCGGCAAAATCGGGTAGCCGGACGAATTGCCCCGCCCAGCCCCTACACCACCGCACATGCGGCTCGGCAGCGAACTGGAAATGTTTCATTGACAAGTGGGTGCGACCCCCACCCGGGTAACTCCTAGCCCGAGGCCCGGTATCGAGTGTTGCAGTGTGCCTGGTAACAGCTTCGTTGAAGCGTACACAGAAAAATAGCGAGGACGAATGAACTTGGCTGGCCAGTTATTGCCGCTGACCGTCCGCCGCGAATGTGGCCCCAGTTCGTCGTCGGTACCCGTCCAGGCCCGAGCCGCTAACGCATCGGTTTGACCGCGAGCTTGTTACCCTGCGTCACCAACTGCGGGGCATGCCCGAGCTTAAAGCCCGATCTTCACCTCGTCGGCGATCGAGTCGAACGGATGCAATTCCCCCGTGGGCTCCGGAACGAACCCAACCCCCGGGATGACGCCCTTGAAGGCGATGGTTTCCCAGTCGCCGTTTTTCACCCAGCCCGGCACGCCTTCGGGGTACATTCGCCGGACGTCGCCCGCGGTGAATTCCATCACGCCCCCCAACGAGTTTGCCGCACAGTCGAACCCAGCCCGGATGCAGCAGGATACGGGGGACAGATCCAAGTTCCGGATTTCGTCACGAAGAGCATCCGCCCCCTCCCAGTCGTCCTTGTCTTGCAGCCCCTCGTATCGCTCCCGCTCGCGGTGGTTCATCCGCCGGCACTCGTCGATGTAGCCGCCAAACGATCCGTGGGTTGTTGACACGGTGTGGCGTGGGTGGCGACAATCGGGGGCGTCCCCGAACGTGGGGCGTTTTGGAATGACTCGCCGAATTCCCGTCGGGGAAAACCGGACCGTGACACGGCAGGCTGTTCTGCTGGGCTGGCGGAAGTTTTCCGGTTGTACGGACCCGACGCTGCCGTTTCGTTCGCATTGCTTGCTCGAAGATGACGCATGATGACACCACCCGATAAATCCGCGGCCAACCGAACCTCGCCATCGAACCCCGCTCAGGCTGGACTGCCCGCTTCACCGAATGCCGGCAGCGCACGCTTGGTTCGGGTGTTCATTTCCTCGACAGCCGAGGACCTGCGGGAACACCGCGCGGCGGCGCGCGACGCGGCGATCGGGGCGGAGGTAATGCCCATCATGATGGGGAAACGGGGACACCCATCCTTTCACAGGGAAGTTCCAGTAGTTGGGGTGGAAACAGGTACAGGCAGCCTCCCGAATCTGCGTCAACTGTGGAAAAACACAGGATCGAAATCCAGCATTCATCCAAAGACCGGCCCCCTAATGGATGTCCGTGATCCATGCGAAGCGTGTGATCTTGGGCAAAGCTGGCTGTCCTCGTTTGGCCTCATCCGTGGCTGGGGTCTCATGCGGTGAATGTCCCGGGCTTCGCCTGCATTCGATCGGCCTGGCGGCCCGCATGGTTTGGCTTGATGCGCATTTTTCCTCCCTTCCCGCCCCACCGGGCATGTAGGTAGTTCGTAGTTCTTAGTTCGTGGTTCTTAGTTGTCGTTGCGTGAAATCATGCGGCGGTCTTGATAGCCGGAGGCCCAAATGACCGGCTTGTGAATTTTGCATGCATAACCACGAACCACGAAGCACAAAGCACCGACGTACCGACGTACCGACGTACCGACGTACCGACGTACCGACGTACCGACCTACCGACCTACCGACCTACCGACCTACCGACCTACCGACCTACCGACGACCTCTCTTCTACGATCCCCGAGTGCGATGTCGGTATCCGCCCTGTTTCGGTGAGGCGGAAAGGGAGGAAAAATCGCGTGGTCGAGCCGGGGTGTGTCCGATGGTCCGCGATGCTCGGT
>SLEY01000250.1 GCA_007124535.1 Planctomycetaceae bacterium | reverse complement strand
TGCGCGCCCCGACCACGCCAACGGGACCCCAGAGGGGCCAAGCCTGGAAACGACTGTACGGTTCGCACCGCTTGTTCGGTACTTCCCGGAAAAAAAACCGCACCGAGTTGCAATTCCCCCCTGGAGGACCGTATCGCAACGGGCCGACACGCAGGCAGGGACTCACCCCGATTTGGACGTCCACCGCTGCGGAATAGTTCCTCCCCCAACCGCCCGACGTCACCAACTGACCGAAAACCCTCCGATCCTCATACCATCCAAGGGGGAAAACTACCTCCGCAGCGTCCGACCGGCAAACCTGTGCCCGGCATATACCCCAATGGCGGACTCCACGTCAATCCCGTCCCCGCTCCACTCTTTTGGAGTGCGGCCCGAAGGCTAACGCCGCCCCGGGGCACCGATTGACTTTGCCGCGCCGATCGCGCATGCTCGATCGGGTCGGTGACTCCGAAACGTCCCACCGGGAGGATGCGTGATGTCGAGAACCCTGAAGTGCGGCGCGTGGCTGGCAGCTTGGCTGGCCGGATTCTCTGCGGTCCAGGCCAGCGAAACGCGGCCGAATGTCATCCTGATCATGTCCGACGATCAGGGGTACGAGACCGTGGGCGCCTATGGCCAGACCGATTACCACACCCCGCATCTGGACGCCCTGGCGGCTTCCGGCCTGCGCTTCGATCAGGCCCATGCCACGCCCGTGTGCACCCCCACCCGGGTCAAGATCATGAGCGGCCGGTACAACAGCCGGAACTACATCCGCTTCGGAGAAATGGCCCGGGACGTGTTCACGTTCGGCCACCTTTTTCAACAAGCCGGCTACGCGACCTACATTGCGGGCAAGTGGCAGCTGGGACACGGCCGGCAGGGCCCGTACCATTTCGGTTTCGACGAGTACTGTCTATGGCAAGTGGATCGCCGCCCGCCCCGCTATCCCAATCCGGGCCTGGAAATCAACGGCGAACGGGTCGATTTTCGCAATGGCGAATACGGGCCCGATATCGTGACCGATCATATCAACGACTTCATCCGCCGCCATCACGAGCAACCGTTCCTGGTCTACTACCCGATGATCCTGCCGCATTGGCCGTTCGAACCCACGCCGGACTCCCCCACCTGGGACCCGTCACGCCGTCTGGATGAACGAGAGGAGCGCAGCCGCCGCCATCACGACGTCAAGTACTTTGTGGACATGGTGGCGTATACGGACAAAATGGTGGGAAAGATTGTGGCCCAACTGGAGGAACTCGGTCTCCGCGAGAACACGCTCCTGCTGTTCACCGCGGACAACGGCACGGACCGCGAGGTGGTCTCCCGGATCGATGGGCGAGAGGTGGTGGGAGGAAAACTGACCTCGACCGACGCGGGAACGCGCGTTCCGCTGATCGCCAACTGGCCGGGCACAATCGCGGCGGGGCGGGTGAATGACGATCTGATCTGCTTTACCAGCTTTTTTCCCACGTTGGCCGAAGTGGCCCGGATTCCGCTCCCGGACGACCTGCCGCTGGATGGGCAGAGCTTTGCCCCCGTCCTGCGCGGTGAACCGGTCGAAATGCGGGACTGGTTGTATATGTGGTGGTACCGGAACAACGATCCGGGCGGCGCGGGTGACGAATTCGCGCGCACCCATCGTTTCAAGTACTATATGGACGGGCGGTTCTACGATCTGGAACACGATCGGCTGGAGCAGCAGCCGATCCCGCCCGAACAGCTGACGGCCGAACAGCACCGCATTCGGGACCGGTTGCGCGAGATCATCGCCGAGCGGACGCGTCCCGGTTTCTACGATTCTTGATCCGCCGGACACCCAACGTCGCGCACACGAGTCCGCCGCGACCATCTGGAGCCACGGGCAGACGATTTCCACCAGCGCGCCAACCAAGGCCCCCGGCGAGTGTGAGGAACCTTGGCGATTTGCCCGGTGAAACGGAGTCGAACTCTGCTGGCGAGCAACCCGACAAGGGATAGCCGGGCCCGCGTTACGTCCAAGACGTGCTCGGGTCCTGGCTGATCGCTACCGCCAGGCCCCCCTTCTTCCCACGTCATGGATTACCTCCTGCCATGCGTCAGAAAACGCACGTTTCCAGCGCCGTAGAGCTTCCAGACACATAGGCCTGAATCAGGGCGCCGCTGAATACACGGGTTTTGAGCTAGAGCGGCTGGACTCCCCTGATGCTACCCGGCTCGCACCACCCTGCGACGGAGCGCCAGCAATGACCGCTCTTTGGTTGCGGCCGAGCGAAGCGAGGCAGCGTTAAGGGATAGATCCCGATCACCGCACACCACGCCCACGACCTCGATGCCGCGGGGACGATCCATGAACTGGAAGCCCTCGCCCCCATCGAGCCCCTCACCGCGATGGATCCTCGTCTTGGCATTCCCGGTCGGCAACCAAACCCTCAACCAACCTGCGCTAGTCTGACGTTCCCGGCTGATCGCAACTGCTGTTTCGCCGCAAATGCCGAGGAATCCGGTGATTATGCTTCGCTCGTAGCGAAAGAGCGCGCAACAATGTTGGCATGTCGTTGTGGATTGCCAACCTATCCAAGCTGCCAGCGGAAGCCATCGCCGTTTTGCGTCAGG
Source organism: Planctomycetaceae bacterium (assembly GCA_007124535.1). GTDB lineage: Bacteria > Planctomycetota > Planctomycetia > Pirellulales > Pirellulaceae > SLMF01. Next base: position 187 of record SLEY01000250.1, on the reverse strand, counting down.
TGCTCAGCGGCAAGCACATGGTTTCGACAGACGAGCGGTTCGAGATTGTTGAAGACGGCTCGCGAACGCACGGCCATGCGGAGGCCGTCGTGACGGCCATGCGCCGTCTCGGCTTCGCCGGACTGATCAACTCCCGACCCTCGCGCGAGCGCGACTTGGTGCTGGCGATGGTGGCAGCCCGCATTCT
>SLEY01000354.1 GCA_007124535.1 Planctomycetaceae bacterium | reverse complement strand
ACCGGGGAGAGGGGAACCAGTGTGCTTTGCTATCACGCGCCAAATTCTGGCTGCCTTCTCCCTGGCGGGGGAGAACGGGCTGGGGGTCAGCGCGAATCGCTCGCTCAGCTGCCCCTCACCCCTAACCCCTCGCCCCGGAGTACCGGGGAGAGGGGAACCAGCGTGCTTTGCTATCACGCGCCAAATTCTGGCTGCCTTGTCCCTGGCGCGTGGGAACGATACCACGATACCAAGGCCGAGGTCCTCTGCGGAGGAGGCGAAAAAATCGAGTGCCGCACGGTTCAGGGGGCGTCGTCGGGTGAATCTTCCAAGTACGTGTAGCCGCGGAGTCCCTCCTCGTAGACGCGGACGAAGCGGCCGGCTTGCTGATGATCGATCAACCCGCCACGCACGGCCCGCTCGACCGACGCCTGCAGCCGATTGATCAGGTCGCGATCCTTGTACTGCACGTAGGCCAGCACTTCGCTGACCGTATCGCCTCGAATGATCGATTCCAGCACCAGCCCTCCTTCTTCCGTCAGATCGACGTGAACCGCATTGGTATCGCCGAACAGGTTGTGCAGGTCGCCGAGGATCTCCTGATAGGCGCCCAGCAGGCACGTGGCCAGCAGATAGGGCGAACCGTCGAAGCGGTGGAGGGGGAGGGAGTTTTTGACATCGCGGCGGTCGATGAACTTGTTCAGTTTGCCGTCCGAATCGCAGGTCACATCGCCCAATACGCCTTGCCGCGTGGGACGCTCGTCCAGCCGGTGGATCGGCAGGATGGGAAACAACTGCTTGATCGCCCAACTGTCGGGCATCGATTGGAACAGCGAGAAGTTGCAGAAGTAGGTGTCGGAGAGCATCGCCTCCAAGCCTTCCAGTTCCTCGGGCACATACTCCAGTTGTTCGACCAGCCGGCAAATGCGGTGGCAGATGGCGAAGAACAGTTTCTCGGCCAGATAACGCTGCTCCAGGGTCAGGTATCCAGCGCTGAACAGGTGCATCGCCGTATCCAGGGCCTGCGTGGCGTCATGATAGCCTTCCAGGATATTGCGGACGTTCAACTCCTGATAGGTGAACAGCAGGTCGTGGAGCGGTTGTTCCTCGTCATCGTCCAATTCCTTGGGCAGTTCTTCATCCACCCCCTGTTCGGCCACGCCCAGCACGCCGAACACGAGGACACTGTGGTAGGCGGCCACGGCCCGGCCGCTCTCGGAGATGATGTGCGGATGAGGGACCTCGGCGTCGTCGCAGACCGATTGGATGTGATACACGACGTCGTTGGCGTATTCCTGCAAGGTGTAATTCATGCTGGATTCGAAGTTCGTTTGGGAGCCGTCGTAATCAACGCCCAACCCGCCGCCGATATCCAGGAATTCCAGCCCCGTTTGGCGGCGGGCCAGGTCCGCGTAGATCCGGGCCGCTTCGTTCAACGCCGCTTTGATGTGCCGGATGTTCGTGATCTGGCTGCCCAAGTGGAAATGCAGGAGCTTGAAACAGTCGGCCATCCCCTGTTCGCGAAGTAATTCGATCGCCTTGAGAATCTCGCCCACGGTCAAGCCGAATTTCGAGCGGTAGCCGCCGGAACTCTGCCAGCGCCCCGCTCCGCGCGCGGCCAGCTTGACCCGCATCCCGATCTGCGGCCGCACCCCCACCCGCTGACCGTAACGCAGGACCAACTCCAGTTCGGTGAACTTCTCCACCACCGGAATCACCTGCCGCCCCAGCTTCTGGGCGATCATCGCCATCTCGATGAACTCGGCGTCCTTGAACCCGTTGCAGATGATGGGCATGTCGGAATCGGTCATCGCCACCACGGCCAGCAACTCGGGTTTGCTGCCCGCTTCCAATCCGAATCCGTAAGGCCGGCCGTGATGCACGATCTCCTCGACGACCTGCCGTTGCTGATTGACCTTGATCGGATAAACGCACCGGTAGCGCCCCCGGTACTCGTGCTGATCGATGGCCTCCTGAAAGGCATCGTGCAATTCGCGCAGCCGGTTCTTAAGGATCCCGTTGAAGCGGATCAGGATCGGCAATTCCAAGCCGCGCAGCTGGAGTTGGTCGACCAGGATCTTCAGGTCGATGTGGCGGTGCGGATCGCATTCCGGATGGACCCGCAGATGCCCTTGGTCGCCGATCGAGAAATAGCCTTTCCCCCAGCGGGCCAATTCGTACAGCTCCGCGGCCTCGGCGACGGTCCATTTGGGGCGTGCAGGTTCGATCATGGGCTCAGCCCCGCGAAAAAAACAGCGTCCAGGAAATCCTCAGTTCGGCAGCAGTTTGCGCAGGACGGTCTGCAGGATCCCGCCGTGGCGGTAGTATTCGATCTCGACCGGCGAATCGATGCGAACATCCACTGCGAATTCCTCCACACGACCGCCGGGAGCCACCGCCCGCACCTTCAACCGGCTGCGCGGTTGCAGGTCATCATCCAGACCTTCCACCGTATAGCATTCCTCGCCCGTCAAGCCCAGGCTCTGCCAGGTCTCTCCCGGCAGGAACTGCAGCGGCAGCACCCCCATTCCCACCAGATTGCTGCGGTGAATCCGCTCGTAACTGGCCGCGATCACCGCCCGCACGCCCAGCAGGCAGGTGCCCTTGGCGGCCCAGTCCCGGCTGCTGCCCGTGCCGTATTCGGCGCCGGCCAGGATGACCAGCGGGACGCCTTCCGCACGGTACTGCATGGCCGCCTCATAGATCGTCATCACTTGGCCCTCCGGCAGATGACGCGTCCAGCCGCCTTCGGTGCCCGGGGCCAGCCGGTTGCGGATGCGGATATT
>SLEY01000292.1 GCA_007124535.1 Planctomycetaceae bacterium | reverse complement strand
GGTCTCTGACCCCTGTTCGGCGCGGGTCTCTGACCCCGCCGAAACCGCCGACCGAAGGTCTCCACCGATATGGGAGACCTTCGGTCGGCCGGGTGGCTCGGTCAGAGACCGGCCACAGCGCGGCGGGAACCGGGACAGCTGCGACGAACGCGACCGTAATTTCTTGGCAGATGCTTGGTAATCGAGCACGACCTCTTTGCTGATCCACTTCGTTCAAATACTCGATACCATCAACCCGAGGCCCCGTTCCCGATGAACCTGTTCCTCCACGGCTTGGAACCGAAGATCGTCCTGGGCGATACGATCTACGAAGTCCCGTCGTCCGAGCGGTTCGATTGCATCCTGACCAACCCGCCGTTCGGTACCAAGGGCGCCAACCAGGCGCCCGCCCGCGATGATTTCACCATCTCGACCAGCAACAAGCAACTGAACTTCGTCCAGCACATCCTTACGATCCTGAAGCCCGGCGGGCGCGCGGCGGTCGTGTTGCCGGAGAACTGTCTGTTCGCCGATCAGGCAGGCGAGGTGTTCAGGATCCTGGCCGAAGACTGTACGTTGCACACCGTGTTGCGGCGGGTGCCGCCCGAGGTCATCGAGGAGGCGAAGAACGATGGCCGAAGACTGTACGTTGCACACCGTGTTGCGGCTGCCGCGCGGCACGTTCACCCCCTATTCGCAAGGCGTCAAGGCCAACGTGGTGTTTTTCACCAAAGGTTTCCGCCTCACCGAACCCGGGCGCGCACGACATGGCACTCGGGGATCGGACAGACGAGAATTTTTCGGGGGCAAACCGAACCATGTCGGCCGAGTCGTCGCCGAAAAATTCTCGGCTGGCCAGAGTGTCCCATGCCGGGTGGGGCGGGAAGGGAGGAAAAATGCGCATCAAGCCAAACCCGGCAGGCCGCCAGGCCGATCCAATGCAGGCGAAGCCCGAAGCATTCACCGCATGAGACCCGAAGGCATGGCTCCCGGATCGAGGACACAAGCGAGCAAACGACTGCCAAAATGACAGACCGACCGCCATGCCGCGACGCCCAAAAGCCTCGCCGTCCGCCTCCGAACTCAGAAACCCGATCCCGATCCCGACACCGCCAGCAGATCGCCAATCGCCAAGCCGATTTCCGCTCGCGCCAAACCCCGTCACCAACCCTCGCCGTAGAACCACCGTTCCATCTGCCTGCTGAGCCACTGCCCTTTGATCCCTCATCAGTACCGTGATCGGTATCCCGCTCAAGCCCGCTGCGCCCCAGACTTCCTCCGCCGCTTCATGGGCAGCCCTCACCGTCGCGATCCCCAACTCACACGGAAGGCGGCCGACCATGCGCCGCCGCGAAAAAACAACCGATGAGGCTCGACAGCAGAAAACCCTCCGAAGAGATTTCGAGCGTTGTTTCGCCCTTTCAGGGCTACCGATTGAAAACAAAATCTGACCCAGGGCGGCGCTCCGCGGCTCTCGCCGCGCCGCTCTGCCCTGGGCTGATTTGTTGCAGCCCCTTCGGGGCAAAGAAACCCGCCGCCATCCCATCTAAGCCCCGCAGTGCCGCCGACTTGCTCCGCGGCCCCCTGGGCACCCGGGTGCCGTGCCACGGCCCGCCTCGAACCTCCCGCATCGCACACCGCCGCCATCCCCACCTCATCCGTGCCACGGCCGGCCAAACGCGGCCGCGAAGGAAACCAAAATTTTACACGCTTGCCGAAAGCTCACTGTGGTTCGGAGGTGTTGCTCAATGGAGACCTACGGTTTCTCAGGCATGGCAGGGGTGTCCCCCGTTTCTCTTTCGGCGGCGTGCTTTCGAGCGGATCATGGATTGGGTTTCGGGGATTTCCCGTCCGGTGCCGGTGTTGCGGGCTGTTTTGTGGGGTGGTAAAGTGGCGGCGGTCGAGACGCCCGACGGTGGGTACGGTCTCGTGGCTGGGAGATGCGATGGCACGTGACGAGTTTGATAAAAAGACGAAAGAAACGTTGGCGAAGCGGGTGGGGTTTCAATGCTCGAATCCGGATTGTCCCAACCATGCGACGATCGGGCCCGGCCTGGCGGAAGATGCCACAATCAATCTGGGGGAGGCCGCTCATATTTGCGCCGCTTCACCCGGGGGGCCACGGTATGACCCGGCCATGACGGTCAAACAGCGAACCGGCATCGCGAACGGCATCTGGCTATGCCAACGCTGCGCCGGGTTGATCGATCGCGATGAACGGCAATACACCCGGGAGCTTCTCGAGAATTGGAAACAGCAGGCAGAGCAGCGGGCCCACCAGAGGTTGACCGGGGCGGCCCAAGCCGTCGATTCGCCGTCGTTCGCGATCGCGGAAATCGAGGCCGTCGTGCGGCGGTACTGCGAGGATCGGGTTATCGAATGGAACGAAGCTCGGAACGATCCGGAGGACCCCGACCGACTGGAACACTACGTCGAACCGCACTACTCGGTGCTGAAACAGGGCGCTCAGCCCATCGACGCCAGCAATTTGTCGGTCCCGGGCGACGACGGGCGGCAACGCGAAGATCCGTACGTGCCGGTGTGGGAACAACGCTCGGAATCCTACGAGCCGCTCGAGGAACTTCGGGCGTTGCTCGGCGTCAGTCGGCGGTTGTGGCTGACGGAGGATGCGGGGGCGGGCAAGTCGGTGGCCAGTCGGCGCATTCAGGCTTTTCTGTGCGGCCCGGAGGGGCAGCGGTGGAAGTTCGACGGCCAGCCGAGGCTGGTGGTACGCTGGGAACCGCGGGTGCAACGCTGGCCGGATTCGTATGATCGGCAAGGCTTGATC
>SLEY01000646.1 GCA_007124535.1 Planctomycetaceae bacterium | reverse complement strand
AAGGATGCTTCAGCGAATCAAGTATCATCGTCGATTTCGCTCAACTTGTCCAGCCGGGGACGCGCGTCTTGATAGTCTCCCGCGGTTCGTACCAATTCGGAGAGATAAGCACGGGCCGAATCGGGCAATCCCATGTCGGTGGCCAATACGCCCGCACGGTACAAGGCCCGATGCCGCACCCTCGTATCGCCCGGCACGTTCTTCTTCCCGGAACGAGGGGTGGCGAGTTGGGCCGCTTGTCGATAGCACTGCAGGGCCTTCGGGAATTGGCGATATCTCTGTAAAATCTCCCCGATCTCCAGCGAAGCCTCCGCGCGATGCTCCGGCAGGTCCAAACCCGCCTGCAACGGTTCGACAGCCGCTCGCAGTTTTCCCTGCCGTTTCAATTGGATACCCCATTGGAACCGCAACGATTTATTCTCGGGATGACGCGATGACCGGGCTTGTATTACGCCAAACTCCAGCTGCTGCCGCTCCGCCTCCCGCTGATCCACCAGATCGAAGGCTTCGCTCGTCCGCTGTTCCTCCGCCCCGCGACGGGCTTGATCGACCAATTGCTGCGCCCGCAGGAGGCTCACATCCTCCAGTCGTTCCACCAAAATCAGCGAATCACAGAACTGCGTGCCCTTGGCCAGCGTTTGCTGCGCTTCAAAGTACCTTTCCTGAGCTATATAGTAGTCCGCTACATTGATGTAGCCTGTTTCGTTCTGGGGATTTTGGACAATCGCCTGTTCCAGTCGTTGTCGTGTGGTCAGCTTCAGCGTCGCCGCAGTTGGTTCCGAGTCGGCTTCGGTTCGCCGGGACGTCCCGAGTTGGGCCTCATTCTCCGTCGGTTTCTCTGTCGGACTTGGCCCGTGTTCCGAGGCGTCACTCTCTTGGCGAGTTTTCTGGACAATCAGCGCGGCAATGCAACGTGGCGGCTCGTCGTCCCGCGGGTCGATTCGCTCGACCGTCTGCCAGTGCTGGATCGCTTGATCCCACCTCCTCAGGGCGGTTAGTGCCTGGGCCGCTTGGCGATTCAATTCGACATGTTCGGGGTTTTGTCTCAGAGCCCATTGTATGTAAATCAAACCGGTGCGTGGATGCTCGTCGGCCAAGCAAGCCCGCCCCAGCAGGGCGCAAAGATCGCCATTTCCAGGTAAATCCCAGAGCAACGACAGACCCTTTTGCAACAGCGTGGCCCAATCTCCGGATTCGGCCCATGCGTAGAGAGGCGCCAGCGACTCGGCAGGCGAAATCTGGTGATTTTCCGCCCCCCTCTCGGCCGCTTGGGCTAGATTCCTGAGTAAGGCCTCGGCATACTGGACGGCGGCCGGATCGGTCGAAGCGCATTCCGACAGCATTTGGTGTACTTGCCGGCCATCGCCGCCGGGCGTTTGCATCCGTTGGAGGGCACGTTGGTATTGTTGCTCCATCCGGCGGCGTTGGAATACGTTCCTTTGCCGCGCAGGGGGGGCGCCGAGGGAGTTGGGAATGCTGGAAGGTTCACTACACATGTTTCTGTTGCACAAAGTCCGTGGGCATGACCGCTGAACGACCGCTGGGCAAAGTTTACTTAATCGGGGCCGGTCCTGGCGACCCGGGTCTGATCACCTTGCGCGGTGCAACGTGCCTGAGCCAAGCGGACGTGCTGCTGTACGATTATCTGGTGAACCCCAAGATTTTGGAGCATGTTCCGGCCGGCGCCCAACGAATCCGACTGGGCCGGCATGGCCGCGAACGGGTGTGGACCCAAGCGGCCATCAATCGGCAGATGGTCGAATCGGCCGCGGCGGGAAAGGTGGTCGTCCGGCTGAAAGGCGGGGACCCGATCGTCTTCGGGCGGTTGGCCGAGGAGCAACTAGCGTTGGTGGCCCACGGCATCCCCTTCGAAATCGTGCCCGGCGTATCCTCCGGACTGGCCGCAGGCAGCTATGCAGGCATCCCGCTCACTCACCGCCAACTGGCCTCAGCGGTCGCTTTGGTCACGGGCCAGGAGTGCCATGGCAAGGACAGCGATTCCCTGGATTTCGGGGCACTGGCCCATTTCCCGGGCACGCTTGTGTTCTATATGGGGGTCACGACTGCACCCTATTGGACTGACGCATTGATCCAGGCCGGCAAACCTCCGGATACGCCGGTGGCGATTGTACGCAAGTGCACGCTGCCCGAGCAGCGCACGATTCGTTGCCGCCTGGATCAAGTTGTGGATCGGCTGAGACAGCCGTCGCCCGTCCGCCCGCCTGCGGTCGTGATTGTGGGCGCGGTGGCGGCGGCCGAGCACGCGCTGGCTTGGTTCGAGCAGCGGCCGTTCTACGGTCAAACCGTGCTGGTCACTCGACCGGCAGACCAAGCCGGGGAACTCGCCGACCGCTTGACGGACTTGGGGGCGGAAGTTTGCGTGCAACCGGCGATTTCCATTTCCGAACCATCGGATTGGGGACCGGTCGATCGAGCGATCGAGCGGTTGGACCACTATGACTGGGTGGTCTTTTCCAGCGTCAACGGCGTACAGGCGTTCTTCGGCCGGTTATTGAGGCGGACCGATCTGCGCCGGTTGAGTGGCTGCCGGCTGGCAGCGATCGGGCCGGGGACTGCTGCCGCGCTCGGAGAGTACCACTTGCGGGCTGACCTCGTTCCCGAGGAATATCGGGCTGAATCCTTGGCGGAAGCTCTGGTCTCCCGGGCTTCGGGACGGCGATTCTTGCTGGTCCGTGCCAGTCGAGGGCGAGAGGTCTTGGCCGAAACGCTCCGCCGCGGTGGAGCCCAGGTCGATCAGGTGGTCGCCTACGTCAGTTCGGATGTT